>CAMCRP010000036.1 GCA_945877315.1 uncultured Ruminococcus sp.
CAGCATATTCCCGTTCAATACGTTCGTCCTCGTCAGCCTCGGGAGAAACCTCTTCTATATCGGCAATTTTACGGCGAAGAATTTCCGCACGGTCTATTTTTTCACGCTCGGAAAGTGCAAGCTTTTTTATCCTTCTGGCAGTTTCCTGAAGCTGACGGAAGCATTCCCGATAGTCGTTTATTTCGTCCTGCAGTTCGCCGTAATTGTCCAGTATCTCAATATGCTTTTCAGGAGATAAAAGGGTCTGATTGTCATGCTGACCGTGAATGTTTATCAGTGTTTCGCCTATCTCACGAAGCACCGAAACAGCAGCAGCCTTTGAGTTTATTCTTGCAACGCTTCCACCGTCCGCCATTATCTCTCTTGTGACCGTTATCTCGTCATTTTCGTGGGAGATACCAAACTCGTCAAGCTTCTTTACAGTAGCCTCGGGGAGATTTGTAAATCTTGCATTTACAACAGCCTTTTTGCAGCCGGTGCGGACAATATCCTTAGTTATCCTCTGACCGAGAACGGCGTTAATTCCGCCGATAAGTATAGATTTTCCCGCACCCGTTTCGCCCGTGAAAACGTTGAAATTTTCCGAAAATGGTATAACTGCATTTTTTATGACCGCAAGATTTTCAATATCCAGTTCATACAGCATATTGGTTTACCGTCCTTAAAATTTTTCAAAATCTGTCTGCCCCTAGATTTTGAATGGATTTGTGAAGAGCCTCTCTGAGCTCATCGGCAAAATCGGCAGCGTCCGCCTCTGTCCTCATAAGAATAAATATGGTGTCATCTCCCGCAAGAGTGCCGACTATTTTGGAATAATCCATTTTATCCAAAGTCATACATGCCGCCTGCGCCATGCCTGCGTGACATTTCACAACAACTGTGTTCAGCGCATAATCTATTTCAATTACCGAATTGCTGAATATCATGGGAAAATCATAGTGATTTTTTACGGGAACAGCATATCTGCACTTACCGTTTTCGGGGATTGTTTTCACCAAAGCAAGCTCGTTAATATCTCTCGAAAGCGTTGCCTGAGTGACGATGATATTCTCCTTTTCAAGATACTCCTTAAGGGTTTCCTGGGTGTCTATCTCGTACTTTTCTATTATCTCCAGAATTTTCTTCTGCCTTTGTTTTTTCATCAAAAAGCTCTCCTTATCTGACTATTTAAGCGAGCGCATAAGCTTCAAATTTACAGCGTCATAAAAACTGCCACCGTCAATTTCAATAAGCTTCAGGACACTTTCCGAGCGCATGACCTCAAGTTTATCTGACCTGTCAAAATGTATTTCCCGTGAACCGTCCACCGAGAAAAAAACGTCCTCGGAGCAATGCTCCAGTTCAATAATATTCGACGGGTCAATCAGCATAGGTCTTGACCACAGCGAATGAGGACAAACCGAAGCAAACTCTATGCAGGACAGCGTCGGTTCGATTATGGGGCCTCCCGCCGAAAGTGCGTAAGCCGTCGAGCCGGTAGGTGTGGAAAAAACAACACCGTCCGACCGCATATTGCTTATAACTCTGCCGTTAATGGAAACGGTAAAGTCTGCGATACGTGAAAACATTCTGGCGGTGATAACATCGTTAAGTGCTGTAAAACGGTCACTTTCACCGTTGTGATGATGGATAATGTCTATCATCATACGTTCCTGAATGGAATATTCTCCGCTGAATAGACGTTCCAGCTTTTGAAGCTCGTCCCGCTCAACAGAAGCCATAAAGCCAAGTCTTCCCGTGTTAATTCCAAGCAAGGGCTTGCCATTTTTCGCCGCATATCCCGAGCATTTGAGGATAGTTCCGTCACCGCCGATAGCGATAATAATATCACATTCGGAGGCAATTTCAGACATCTTCCCGATATTCACAAAATGGGCAGACGAAAACTGTTCCCTGTGACTTTCCCTTACAAAAACCTCCGCCCCGTACCGATGAAGTATCTCGGCACAGGACAATGCGCAGCTCAGAGCATTTGATTTATCAAAATTCGGATACAGAGCGATCTTCATAATATAAGCTTCCTTTCCGAAGCATTAAGTGGTCTTCTTCGCCGAAAAAGCGATATTTGTTACTTCCTTGATCTTTTCCTGAGAAAGCTGTTCTGCAGCTTCCCCCGACGGCATTTTTCGGAGATACAAAAGATACTCCATATTTCCGTCGCCGCCTGTTATGGGTGAAGGTATTATCCCCACAGATGATAAACCGTTTTCCGCTGCCGACACGGAAACCTGCTTTATCACCGAGCAGTGAACCTTTTTGTCCTTAACAATTCCGTTTTTTCCGATATTTGAACGTCCCGCTTCAAACTGCGGCTTTATGAGCACTGCTGCATATTCTCCGCTTAACAGTTCGGAAATTTTCGGTAAGATCTGCGTTATTGAAATAAAGGAAACATCTGCCGAAATAAATCCAATGCTGTCATCGAAAGAATCCGCAGATACATCTTTGATGTTTGTCTTTTCCATATTGACAACTCTGCTGTCCGAGCGAAGTGCTTCATCAAGCTGACCGTGACCCACATCAACAGCGTAAACCTTTGCAGCGTTGTTTTTCAGCATACAATCGGTAAACCCGCCTGTTGAAGCTCCGATGTCCATGCAGACAAGTCCGTCAAGTCTTATTTTGAATTCGTTTATCGCCGCTTCAAGCTTTAACCCTCCCCTTCCCACATAGGGGAGCTCTCCGCCCGTTATTTCCACCTTGTCGGCATCGCTAACGTCGGCAGAAGCCTTTGTAACGATCTTTCCGTTTACGGTCACATTACCCGATCTTATCATTTCCTTTGCCCGTTCACGGCTTTTGATAAGTCCGTTTTCTACGGTAAATAAATCCAGACGCAATCAGCAATCCTCGCCTTCAAGAGTTTTTATCATACCTTCTGTATCAAGTCCCAGCTTTGCAAGCGCAGATGAAACAGATGCCTGTTTAACAAATCCCTCTGCCGCAACAATTTTTACCGGAATACCATATTCCGAAAGCTGAGCAGAAAGCAGCATTCCAATTCCGCCGTTTTTAATACTCTCCTCAAAGAATATGACCTTTTTATATCCTTTGCAGATCTCAATTATTTCATGGCATATGGGATAAATTTTTGTAAGCTTCAATATATCAAAGCCGCTGCTGCTTTCGTATGCTTTATATAGATTGTCCCATATACGTCCGTAGGTAACAGCAAGTACGCTGCTTTCTCTGCAAATATGAGTGTAGCTGCAATTAAGACTGCTCTTATCAAATTCTGAAGTATCATTTCCTCTAGGATAACGCACCGCAACAGGTCCGTCGCAATCATATATAGCCTCGGATAAGCAAAGCCGCAGTTCTTCATAGCAGGACGGTGAATAGATAGTCATTCCGGGTATGCAGGAGAGCATCGGAACATCAAAGATACCCTGATGCGTTTCGCCGTCCTCACCCACAATTCCCGCCCTGTCAATGCCCAGAACAATGTGCAGCGGTTCAATGGAGCAGTCGTGAACGAGCTGATCGAAGGAACGCTGAATAAAGCTTGAATACACGGCAAAAACAGGTATTTTTCCCGAACGAGCAAGACCGCCTGAGAATGTAACTCCATGCTGCTCTGCAATGCCCACATCAAAAAATCTGTCGCTGTGCTCAGCAGCAAAATACTGTAACCCCGTACCGTATTTCATAGCCGCAGTTATCGCACAGATCCTGTCATCATTTTTTGCTAACTCATTCAAATGCCTTCCGAATTCGGCGGAAAAGCTGTCCTCAGAAATAAAGTCGGGATCCTTGTTGACATAAGCCTTTACAGGAACGCCGTGAAATGCCCCGGGGTTGTTTTCCGCAGGCTTGAAGCCCTTTCCTTTTACAGTATTTACGTGAATAAAAACAGGCTTGTCAATGCGCTTTGCTATGTTCAGAACTTCCTCCAGCTCACGGATATTGTGTCCGTCCACAGGTCCGAGATAGGTAAATCCCAACTCCTCAAACATTGTAGACTGATAGACTATACCCTTCAAAAGCGACTTTGAACTGCGCATAATATTCTTGATAGACTTACCGCCCACAGGAATAGCATCAAGCGCCTTTTCGACTTTTTTCTTTGCAGACAAATAGCTTGAATTTCCCCTGATCTTTGTAAGATATTTTGCCAGCGCACCTACATTTCTGGAAATTGACATATCGTTGTGATTAAGGATAACAATGAGCTTTGCCTTGCTTTTGCCTGCATTGTTAAGCCCCTCGTATGCAATTCCTCCCGTAAATGCGCCATCGCCGATGACTGCAATTGCATGGTGAGTATCGTCACCGTTAAGGTGCATCGCCTCTGCCATTCCCAGAGCGGCAGATATGGAAATACTGCTGTGTCCGCTGATAAATGCGTCATGCTCCGATTCGGAGGGACGAGTAAATCCCGAAAGACCGTTTTCCTTCCTGAGCTCCGAAAATTTATCCAGACGTCCGGTAAGCAGCTTGTGAGTGTATGCCTGATGCCCCACATCGAAAACAAATTTGTCATTCGGCGAATCAAATACCCTGTGCATAGCAAGTATCAGTTCAACTGTGCCAAGATTAGACGAAAGATGACCGCCGTTTTTCATGACCGTCTTGATCATTGTTTTTCTGATGTCACGGCAAAGCTCATCACATTCGGAATAGGAAAGCTTTTTTACATCGGAAGGAAGCACTTTCATATCAGAAAGCTTTACTTTTTTCTTGTCCATCATAATCCTACCTCGGCATTACCAAAGCGATAATAACACCCAACACCGCACCGACAAAAACCTCCAGCGGATTGTGTCCCAGAAACTCTTTCAGTTCCTTTCTCTTCTTGCTGCTCTCTTCGCTTTCCGTATCAATAAGGTCCTTGAACTTAAAATCAAAAAGCCTGTTCATGCGGTTTATCTCCTGAGCATGAAGTCCCGCTGCCCTGCGCACACCCATAGCATCATACATTACTATCATAGCAAGAATAAACGCCAGAGCAAACTCGGTTGACTCAACTCCGTTGTGTATCCCCGTTGCCACAAGCGCAGAGGTCACAAGAGCAGAGTGTGAACTTGGCATTCCTCCCGAGCCGACAAGTCTTTCTGCCTTAAAAGTATGGCGGGTAAAGGTGTAAAGCAAGGTCTTGATCAGCTGAGCCGCCGCCCAGCCGACAACTCCGCTTGCAAGAACATAATTGTACGAAAATGCCATTAATATTACCTCAATTCTTTCTATTAAGAAGATGCCTTGTCAAATCAACAAGAAAACCATTATCATCAAATATTTCAAGAGCCTTCAATGCCTTATCGGTGTATTCAGCCGCAGCGGCACGGGCATTATCAAGACCATTCAGAGATACAAAAGTAGTTTTATGCTGCTTTTCATCGCTGCCCGCAGGCTTTCCGAGAGCTTCGGTGGTCTGAGTAACGTCCAGAATATCATCGGTTATCTGAAATGCGATTCCCAGATTTTCCGCATATTCACAGGCAGCCAATCGCTTCTCCTTATCGGCATTTGCCGAGATGCAGCCGACTTCACAGGCACATTTAAGCAGTGCTCCCGTTTTCTTTGAATACATTTTCAAAAGCGACGAAACATCATCACAGCCGCCGTTTTCAAAGGAAAGGTCCAGCACCTGACCGCCTATCATTCCGCCGATACCCGCATATTCCGCAAGTTTGCCTATGATCTCAGTCTTTTGTCCGTCCGACAGACAGCTGCTGTTTGCCGCAGTTCCAAAAGCGTGAGTAAGCAGCGTATCTCCCGCCAGCAGTCCAAACGCTTCACCGAATTTTTTGTGACAGGAAAGCCGTCCCCGACGGTAATCATCGTCGTCCATACAGGGAAGGTCATCGTGTATAAGCGAATAGGTGTGTATCATCTCCACAGCAGCCGCCGCATCAACAGCATTTTCAGGAATTCCGCCGCACACACGACAAAATTCCAACGCCAGTACAGGACGAATACGCTTTCCGCCCGATGAAAGCGACCACCATACAGCATCTGCGCACCGTTCGGAAACGATGCCCTCACCGCCAACGGAATGAAGCATTTCATTTATCTCGGCAAGCTTTCTTCCGATAAGCTCTGTATATTCGCTAAAGCGCGCATTTGTCAGAACGTTCATATCATACTTCCTCTGTTACGATCTCGCCCGTTTCGGGATTGATCTTGCTAAGCTTTAGCTTTGCACAGTCAAGCTGCTTTTTACATTCTGCAGCTGCAGCAACACCCTCCGTGTAAAGCTCTACTGCTTTTTCAAGTGGCAGATCACCATTTTCAAGCAACGAAATTATCTCATCAATTCTTTCGATAGATTTTTCAAAAGACATCTTGATACAACTCCTTTAAACTTCCGATTATTTGTTATTATCAATGATCTCGGCATCCACAAAACCATCTGAAAATCTGATTTTTATACGTCCGCAGCCAGCATCTGCACTGCTTTTTATCATTTTATCGTTTTCGGAATAAACAATAGCATATCCCTTTGACATAATTTTCAGCGGACTTACCAATTCAAGCCGTTCTGCAGCTCGTGCCAGCCTGTTTTCATACCCTCCGAAGCAACGTTCGGAGGCAGCCGCTAAACGCTTTTCGGTCAGCGACAGTATCTTTTCGTTCTTTTCCAGAACCGCATACGGAGAATGTGCCGAAAGCAATTTCATACGCTTGTCCGTTTCATTGTAAAGTCTGTCAACATAACCTGAAAATGCTTCGGAAAGCTTACCTTTGTATCCCTCCAAAGCAGCTCGCATAACCGATATATCGGGGACTGCAAGCTCTGCCGCCGCAGACGGAGTAGGTGCTCTCAGGTCGGAAACAAAGTCTATTATGGTAGTGTCCGTTTCGTGTCCCACTGCGGATATAACGGGAGTTTCACATTCATAGACAGCCCGTGCGATCTTCTCGGAATTGAAGCAGAAAAGGTCCTCTGCGGAGCCTCCTCCCCTGCCTACAATAATTAGATCAAGCCCGCAGCTGTCGGCATATTTCAAAGCCTTGCTTACCGACTCCGGAGCAGTATCTCCCTGAACCGCAGCACCAAAAACCGTTACCTCGGCAATAGGATAACGCCTTGAAATAATATTTAGCATATCCTGCAGCGCAGCCGCACCGAAGGAAGTAACGATACCGATTTTTTTCGGATAGACAGGCAGCTGCTTCTTGTGGGCTTCATCAAAAAGTCCTTCCTTCATAAGCCTGTCCTTGAGCTGTTCAAAAGCAACAAAAAGCGCACCTGCACCATCAGGCTGAATATCTGTTACATACAGCTGATAAACTCCGTCACGTTCAAAAACCTGTACACTGCCCGACACTGTCACGGACATTCCGTTTTCAGGCATAAATTTAAGTCTGGAAGCAAAGCTGTTGAACATTACAGCCTTAACAGCTGCGTCCTTATCTTTCAGAGTAAAATAGAAATGCCCGGTTTTATAATGATTTGTAAAACCCGATATTTCTCCTCTGACAAGTATACCACGAAGCTTAATATCTTCTTTAAGCTTAAAGGAAATATATCTGTTAAGCTGAGAAACAGTAAGAATACTGCTCATTTCACAACACCGCCTTTTACGGATAATGCAGCATATACAGCCGTTCCCGCCGCATTGTCGCAGGAAAACTCGGGGGAGGCAAACGACGCATTGAAGCGATTTTCCAATCTATTTCGTATTATCTTATTTGACATAACACCGCCTGCATATACAACGTCATCACAGGGATTTTCCAAAAGCGCATACTCCGTCATTGCCTCGACCGCAGACAGTACGCTTTCCAGACAAAATTTAGCAATATCCTCCGCAGGCTCACCGTTTTCAAGCATTTTTGCGCACTTGTTTTCCACTCCCGAAAGAGAACAGCAGCCGTCCCGAAGCTTTGATTTTATTTTGTATGTACGCTTGCTTTTCTCAGCCAGCTTTTCCAACTCAGCACCGCATGGAAAACTGAGTCCCAGCATAACTCCGCATCTGTCCACAGCCTGTCCCGCCTTTAAATCGAGAGAGGTCGACAGTTCGGTTATACGAATTATGCTTTCGGAGTCGGGCTCACAAAGCAGACAATCGGTAGTTCCTCCGCTGACGTGAAATGCGATGAATTTCTTTCCAATAAGGTCAAATCGTCCCGCAGAAAAAAGTGCTGCAAGGATATGCCCCGTCTGATGAGAAGTCTTGTAAACAGGTATATTCATCACCGCCGACAGCGACTCGGCAAGTCCCGTTCCGCAGAGAAAACAGGGCATATAAGACCCCTCCGCATTTCTAGGCTTTTCGGAAACGCCTATCCCGCATATCTCAGGCTTGTCCATCCCCGAAAACAGTTCCCCGATAATTTTCGGCAGCTGAACAGTGTGATGAAAAACAGCATCACTCTGCCGCAGTCCCTTTTCACCGGGCTTTACGGGCAGCAGCATTTTCTTCTGCAAAACCTGTCCGTTTTCGGGAAAATATAATGCCGCAGAAGTCGTATAGTTGCTGGTATCTATTCCGAGAAAGCACTTCATTCGCTCTTTTCCTTCTTGGCAAGATCGCTTGAAAATGTACCGAGAACGCCGTTGATAAACTGAACATCGGGCTCCATTGAAAACTTTTTCGCAAGCAATACAGCTTCATTAATTGCAACATTAACAGGCACACGCTCATTATAAAGGCACTCATAAATCGCTATCTCAAGAATAGCAACAGATGCCTTTGGTATTCTGCCAAACTGTCTTTTATCACTGTAGCCTTCGATAATTTTATCAAGCTCGTCCTTCTTTTCCCAAACGCCTTTGAAAATATCCTCGGCATCTGCGAAAATTATAGCACTATCCTTGTCACTTTCTCCGAAATCAAAAAGCTCGGATTCCAGTGCGGCACTTATAATCTCCTCCGGATCCTCGTTTCTGAATGAATTTTCAAAAAGCAGAATAAAAGCCGCTTCTCTTGATTTTCTTCTTTTCATATTTTGCTTCTCCTTTATAATAAAAATCCTATTGACAGCGCAAAGCAAGCCCTTAAAAAGAGCCTGCTTTTACGCAATATCGGGAAATACTACATCCTCGACGTAAACATTCACCTTTGACACAGTTATCCCCGTCATATCCTGAACATCCTGCTTGACCTTGTTCTGAACGGAATCAGCACATTTTTTGACCTTTGTACCCGCCTTGACAATTATGCCTACAGATATTTCAAGTACACCGTCATTAAATTTCACCTTAATGTTTTCGAAACGCCTGTCTGCAACTATAAGATGCTTGAGGGTTCTTCCCTTGGCACTGACAGCCGCAACTCCCTCTATTTCCTTTGCTGCGGTAGCGGCAATTTCCGAAATTACGTCTGCCGATACTCTGAGAGTATTCTCCGCAGACTCGTTAAGATTTTCTCTGCTCATTTTTATCGACTCCTTTAGCACGGCACCGCTATTGCTGCGGTGCCGTCCTTATTAAAGAATTTCGCAGTATTCTGTAATTATCTGGCGAATTGTTATCAAAAGCATTTCCAAAACCGCCGATTTTACAGGTCAAAGATACATATATAGTTATTATACCACAAAATTCTGATTTGCACAACTACTTTACCTCAAAAATTCTAATATTTTCTGCGGTGACCGAAGCCTCCTCCACAACAATGTCCTTTATCTGTGCTGCTTCCGATGGAACAAGTCCGTCAGACTTTACGACAATGCTTGCAGTAGTTCCGTCCAGATATACAACACAATCCTCAAAGCCCTGTGCCTTTATGAGAGATTCTACCTTGCTTTCACTTTCCACCAGCTTGGACAGAGAAACCGCTTCAACGGTTTTGGAGGCTGCTTCTTCATCGGTAAGGTCGCCGCCGCCCATTATGGCTTTAAGTGTCTGAACAGCTTCGTCCCTTGAAGTCATTCTTGTAAGACGTGCCTGAGCAAAGTAGTCGTTTTCGCCGTCCGAGCTTACAAACTCCGCATCTCCGTAATTGGCAGAGCTTTCTAAAGCCAGTTCATCGCCCGCCGAAGCAAATGCGTAATTCATATAAACTGCCAGACCGAGTATAAGTGAAAGGCAGGCAAGAATAATGTGCTTTTTCCCGATAATAAGATTGAGCTTTTTCATACTGATATCTCTCCTTGTTCATTTCATTTTAGCCACATAAATTTTGCTGACAGGTATGCCGAGAGCGGTCGATACCGACTTGTAGACCGCTTCGCAGGTTTTGCTGTTTCCACCTCCCTCACATACAATAACAACGCCGCTTATCTGCGGGACGATTATCTTTTTCACCAGAGCTTCGTCCCTGTCGCCGCTGTCGATTATCTCAAAATCTGTTTGCCTTGACTGCTTGTTTTCCCCCTCTCTGCGTTCCTCGGTTTTTTCGGCGTAGATATATTCCTCGGTGGTGCTGACAGACAGCATTACTTCCGCCTTGCCGACGCCCTTAATTGTTGAAAGGATATTTTTCAGCTGCTGCTCTGTGTCACATCTAAAGCGTTCTGTTTCCTCGGTAAATGCTGCTGTTTCCACAGATGGCTGAGTTTTGGGCGGACTGTCACAGCAAACGATAAGTATGACACCGATGATACCGAGAAATACGGCAGCCTTTATAAGCTTATCCCTGCCGAAAGCAGCTTCAAGCCTTGAAAATATTTTATTCATGGTGTAATTCAACTCCCGCAGTTATTTCGTATTCCCCGGGTATCTCGCTTCGTATAAGCTTTTCCGCTGCCAAAGCTGAGCTTTCGTCGGACGCTTTAATATCTATCCTGTTAATAGATATGCTGCCGTCCTCGGAAATATTAACATCGGAAGATATTTGGACCGCAATATTTTTTTCGGCGCATAATCGTTCAATATTTCCGGAAATATTCGCACAGACAGACTGTCTGAGAAGCTCTTCGCCGTACCGAACACTGTCATCAATATCAGCCTGTGTCTGAACAGCCGAAGCATTTGCATCTTTCAGATCAATATCTCCCGAAACAAACGGCTTTGCAATAATAACTATCATCATCAGCGAAAAAATCAGCTTAAATTCGCTTTTGAATTTTTCCGCAGGCAAAAAGCAGCCGATAATTGAAAACGCCGTCCCAAGAAAGCAGACCGCAGCAGCGGCAGATCTTACAGTTTCCATATCAGCCGCCCCCCGCCAAAGAAATTCCCGCAGATAATACCACCGCAGTAGAAACAACAAACATAACTGAAAATGACATAAGAACACTGAAAATCAGCGACATAACATCATCTGCCGCTGACAGAAACGCCTTTACGGGACCGCAGTCAAACATAGAAGCAGCCGCCGATGCAAGCATAAGTACCATTCGGAACACCGCCGCTTCAACCAACGGAGGAAGTACCATAACGCAGACAGCGATTATTCCGAAAATGCCCACGCCCGACCGCAGAATTCCAAAGCTTGCCTTGACCGTCCCATAAGCGTCGGAAATCGCTCCGCCCACAACGGGGATAAAATTTGATGCAGCAAGCTTCACAGCCTTTGCAGCCACCGTATCTGCCGATGTTCCCGCAAAGCTTTGCAGCGAAATAAGTGCGGTAAATACTGTCATCGTCAGGGAAACGGCAAATGTCACGAACTTTTTTATGCAGGTCGTGAACCCGGACATTGCAAAATCGGGGTTCACTCCTTCTGCTATTCCAAGAGCCAGCATAACCGATAGCAGCGGCTGAATAATGCTTTTTGACAGCTCCACAGCCAGCTGTGCCGCACCGATGATTGCCATGCTATACAACGCCGAGGACGTAATTCCCCCTCCCGCCGCCGAAACCGCCGCAAACACGGGAGCATATGCTATCATAAAATGTCCGCCCTGTTCAAGGGTCAGAAAGCAATTGTCAAGACAGCTGCCCACAGACGGCATAACTATCATAACGCAGATAAGCGAAGCCGTTATTCCGTAAACCGCAGCCACCGATTTATCCGTAACGCCCTTGCTCAATGCAGTTGCAGCGGCTGAAACCGTAACAGCAGCGGCAAGCCGTCCCGCAAGCTTAGTAACAGCCGAAAGCCTTTCCCGAAAAACATCTGCGATATATTCTAAAATATCCGATGGGGTCATTTTTACGGCATTCACAGGATCCTCGGGAGATATGTTATGCTCGTCCATGAAATCCTCCGCATTATCCGTAAGATTTTCATCAAGGCTGTCCCCGCCCAGGTCATTAAGGATTTCCGAGCTTGACGGAACGGAGAAGCTTTCTGCCGAACAGGTCAGCGGAAAACAAATCAGCGAAAAAAATATTGCAGCCAAAGCTAAAAATGCTTTCATTTTATCTCCTTTTATGCGGACAATAGCCTGTCCGCTATCTTTATTACTTCGGTAAACAGGGGCAGCGCATTCAGCGCCAGCATAGCCCGTCCGCAAAGCTCTGCCTGTGAAGCAAGATTGGTTTCTCCGCAGTCACGGCAGATATTGCCAGCCAGCTGTGTTATGCAGCATATTCCCGCCGACCGAAACATTATGCCTATGTACTCGGAGTCCGCTCCCGCCTTTTCCATAAGTTCCTCCGCTGCCGCAGCCACAGGCGAAAAGCTCAGAACGGCAAATCCCATGACCGCCGCAGATACCGCAGCCGAAAGCATTGCCGAATATTCCTTTCCGAAGCGGTCGAACACCTTGCAGAATATCGCCGCTGTAATACATATTCCCGCCGCAGATACCGCTGTCATCAGAAGCCGAACACGCTTTTCACTTCATCGAAAAGCGCCGAAATTTCAGTGATCAACATCATCAGGACGACTATCAGACCTGCAAGGGTAGTCATCATAGCCTGTTCCTCCCTGTCGGCTTTTTTCAGTATGAGATTAAGCACGGCAACGATTATCCCGATACCGGCAACCTTGAAAATCAAATCTATTTCCATAAACACTCCTAGCAAATCATCAGCAGAACTGCCGCTCCGCAAAGCACAGACAGAGAGGTGCAAAGCTTTACCCGCTTTTCCGTTTCGGGGACAAGCTGCGCTATCCTTTCACGAAACCGCTCTCTTAAATTTTCCAGCGACATTATCTGTCCATCTAAGTCAGTCTTTCCGAGAAAATCTCCCACCGATAGAAGCAGCTCCTTTTCCTCGTTGTCAAGACGACATTCCTTCCATTCGCACACGGCTTTTTTCCACATTTCACCGAATGGTATCATATCGGAATATTCGGCTTGCGCAAATGACGAGAGAAATTCCAGAGATGAAAACGAACCTTCCGAAGCAAGCCGTCCGCAGGATTCAAACACATCAAGTCCGCTGAAACGAAAGCTAAGTATCAACTGTGCCGTCAGGCTTTCCGACGCTCTCAGCTGTACCAGACGTTTTCGTGCATTATCCGACAGATATGCCCCCGCAGCAAGTGATGCCGCCGCCACCATTACCGTACCCGCAAGCTTGACCATTTTTGCATACCTCCATTTCATTTTTCCTATACAATAAATCGGACACTTCTTTTACTCGGCATTTTTCAAGAAACGCCGCCCGAGTGAAAATTTCCATATTTATCAGCGGACGAATATGAGGCTTTGCCATAAGCTCACGCATATTTCCCGCATGAACAGCTGCAATGAATATCACACCGCTGTTTGCCGCCGCTTCTATTGCAGCACAGTCCTCACGGTTTCCTATTTCATCGCAAATAATGTATTCGGGAGATAACACCCGCACAGCAGTTTCAAGACCCTTAGCCTTTCCGTAACCCGTGAGAACATCAGTGAAAACGCCAACATCATTCTGCGGCTCGTTTCTGTAAACTGCCGCCAGTTCCCCTGTGTCATCAATAAGTGCGACCTTGTGCTTATTTCCGAGAAATCTGCACAGATCACGCAGATAGGTAGTCTTTCCGCTTGACGGTGCACCCGCTATGAGCATTCCGCCGCTTTTTGGAAGATACCTAACAAGCTCGTCCGCAGCACCCCTTATCTGCCGTGCAATGCGGTAATTCATTCCCGAAATATGATTTATTCCCAGACTGCCATCAGAACCATGCACCGCAGTACCGCAGAATCCCACACGATGTCCGCCTTTGAGCGTAACAAACCCCAGACTTATCTCACGTTTGAAGCAATGCACAGAGCTTCGGCAGACCGTTTCAAAAGCTGCGGCAAACTCGTTTTCCGTCGGGATAATTCCCGTATGCGCCGAACGGCAGACACCGCCGTGTTCCGATATGATAAGCTGTTCTCCGCCCTCTGTCAGAGATATAGGTTTACCCGCCCTCAGACGTATTTCAGAAGCAGAGGCTCTTATATCCGAAGAAACCTTTTCAAGTGACCCTTTCAGCCTGTCAGGCAGAAATCCTATTACCATATCATAGCTTGAAGTGTCCATATTTTTATCACTCCCGCTGTCTTTATATGGAAATTCTATGCGGCAGTTATCGGTATTAGACCAAAAAAATCCGCTGTCGGAAAAATCTGACAGCGGAAAAGTTATCATTATTAATCTCTGTTAAATTCGGAAAGAATAAGTCCTTCGTTCTTTTCAAGTGCCCAGCGGATATTCCATTCGCTGGTGAAAATAAGCAGATAATTATCCTTGAAATCCTGCACTATCTTTGTATCGGAGCTAAGATTAAGGCTCTTGACATCAATGTCCTTGTTTTCTATCCATCTGATATACTGATAAGGAAGTCCCTCACGGATAATGTCAACATTATACTCATTTTTCAGACGATATTCCAAGACTTCAAACTGAAGAACACCGACAACACCCACAATAACCTCTTCCATTCCCGAAAACGGCTCATGGAATATCTGAATAGCACCCTCCTGGGCTATCTGAGTTGTTCCCTTGACAAACTGCTTTCTTTTAAGCGTGTCCTTCTGACGTATTCTTGCAAAATGCTCGGGAGCGAAGGTGGGGATTCCCTCGTAGGCTATTTTCCGTCCCGGAGCACAGACTGTATCTCCGATAGAGAAAATTCCCGGGTCAAAAACACCGATAATGTCACCCGCATATGCCTCGTTGATGATCTCTCTTTCCTGCGCCATTATCTGCTGTGGCTGAGAAAGACGAAGTTTTTTGTCACCCTGAACGTGATATACTTCCATATCCCTGTCAAAGCGTCCCGAGCATATTCTCATAAATGTAAGTCTGTCACGGTGCGCCTTGTTCATATTCGCCTGGATCTTGAATACGAATGCGGAAAAATCGTCGTCATAAGGGCTGATCTCACCCTCGGAGGACATTCTTGGCAAGGGCGGAGTTGTCATCTTGATAAAGTCCTCAAGGAACGGTTCAACGCCGAAATTGGTCAGCGCAGAACCAAAGAATACGGGCGAAAGCTCTCCCCTGTTTACAGCGTTAATGTCAAACTCATAGCTTGCGCCGTCCAGCAGTTCAATATCGTCAAACAAGTTCTGACGATTCTCGGAACCGATAAGCTCGTCAAGCTTTTCGTCGGAAAGGTCAACCTCGGAAGCCTCAACAGCATGATGTCCGCCATTTGCCTTAAAGGACACGATGTGACGCTTCATTCTGTCATAAACGCCCTTGAATTCACGTCCGCAGCCAATAGGCCAGTTTACGGGGAAGGTCTTGATACCGAGTTCATTTTCTATCTGGTCAAGCAGATCAAAGGGATTTTTCGCTTCTCTGTCCATCTTGTTGATAAAGGTAAAGATAGGGATATGCCGCATTACGCAGACCTTGAAAAGCTTTCTGGTCTGATTTTCGACGCCCTTAGCAGCGTCAATTACCATTACTGCAGAGTCGGCAGCCATAAGTGTACGGTATGTGTCCTCAGAGAAATCCTGATGTCCCGGGGTATCGAGAATATTGATGCAGCAGTCCTTATAGTTAAACTGCATTACCGATGATGTGACCGAAATACCTCTCTGCTTTTCAATTTCCATCCAGTCGGAAACGGCATGGCGGTCGGATTTTTTGCCTTTTACAGAACCAGCCAAAGCAATTGCACCGCCGTAAAGCAGAAATTTTTCCGTTAATGTGGTTTTACCTGCGTCGGGGTGGGAAATTATGGCAAAGGTCCTTCTTTTGTTTATTTCATCTTCGTATTTACTCACAAATTTTCCTCCAAGCGTTGTTGATATGCTTTTTGACAAAACTAAAAATTATTATACCACATTTATCCGTGAATTGCAATCAAAAAATAATAAAATTTATGTTTACAATTCCAACGATTTATGTTATTATTATAGAATAATCGGAAATCACAAATTGAAAGGAATGTGCTTATGAGATCAAAATGCTTTGATATACCCGAAAAATACTATTTTGAGGCAAAAAATGTTTTCAGTGGAAGCGGCAACCGAGGAGATTTCAACTTCCGTCTTGACCCCGTTAAAGAAAGCGGAAAGCTTAACCTGATAATCTGGTACGGCAAGCTTGCATATAATCTTAGTGAGATAGTATTTGATGAGTCCTATGAAATGTCCGCAGAAGGCTATGACCAGGCTGTTTCAAGACTTGATGAGGAGTTTGGGAAGTATTCTGCTAATTGAATTAGGGATAGACAGACTTCATTGGGAAAATATCCCTACAAATAAATCAGCATAGACGCGCTGATCAAGGAGTGAAAAAATGAAATGCGTCAAAAATTAATGTGTATTTTTATGGCACTCGTTGTTGCTTTTTCTTTATCAGGCTGTTTTGGGGGATTATTGTTTTATAAACCCCGTACAAATAAAGATTTTGTTGAAGAAGCGGTAGAGTATAGACATATAACAAGGCTTCAAGAATTACTATCGGATTGCAGTAAAAAGGAATTATTAGGCTATTTTAAGGAAATGCTTAATAAAGGCGTATGGAACGATAGATTTTATCATGCTAAGATAATATATGATATGGGTGTAGACCTTAAAGGGCAAGCCGTCATTGCAAGTGAATCTCAGGATTTGGACTATGAAGCAGTTAGTTTTTTGATTGATCTGGGTGCAGACGTTAATCTGAAAGATTCTGACGGCTATTCCCCGCTGTTTTATGCCCTGAATAATGCAAATGGACAATGGGAAGCATCTGGATATTACCTTGCCAAGCTTTTAGTGGAACACGGTGCTGAGCCTTATCCTGAAATGTTTCACAATGAATATGAGGGCGATCCCGAAAGAAATGTCGGCAACGGTGCATATCGTCAGATAGCCCATTCACCGCTTACCGCACAATATCTTCTTGGTATTCTGCTTGAAAGCGGCAAGGAGAGCGGTTTACCGAAAGCAGTTGAATACGCTATACTGGGCGAAAGTGAAAAGGTGCTTAATGAACTGAAAAGCGGCAACACGGTTTCTGACGTTGATATGGGTTTGATCAGCTACTATTTCGGCTATTTTGCCACTATGGAACAGTATCAGGAATTTGCGGACTTCTGGGGCAAATACGCCAAACCACCTGCTTCATGCGTTGCGGGTGCGGGAAATGCAGAGGTACTGAAAAGATTATATCTCAACAAAGACCCCGATAATGAAAATTCAAATGAATATATTCTTGATTTTCAAGACTGCGACATGCTTGTTGCTGCAATGCAGTTGAATCAAATCGAAGTTGTTAAGCTTCTGCTGAGTTATGACAGCATAAATCACGAATGGAAAAATGATGTGTGGTACAGAGCATTTAACGGAGGATTTGATTGCTTCAAACTGCTTTATGACTTTTGGGAAGAAAATGTTGAAGGTGGATTCACTGAGGATTTGATTGAGCATTTTTACCCTGATACAGGAAGAGGCTCAATAGATAAATATAAAAAGATAGACTTCCTCTTTGAAAAAGGCTTCGACTGCAGATATTTACCCTTTGACCGCTGCTATGCAGACACAATAAAGTATCTTTACGAAAAAGGACGCCCCATGATGCCTGATGATCTTAAAATGGTTGTTTATTGGTGCGGACCCGATGAAGTTAAAGCAGTAATAGAAGATGGAAAAATCAATATTGATTACGCATTTAGCTTTGATATTCGGTGTCCTTCAGATATTGAAATCAGATATGATGAAGATGCAATAAGATACAAATACACTGGTTATTCTGATGTCGGCGAAGGTTTTATGACATATGAGGAATTATGTAATTCTGCTGAAAAAGAAGATGTGGTATATACTATTGCAGACAAATTCTCGCCTGAGATGCTGCAATATATAATTAATTGTGGCGTGGAAATACCTGATGATTGCTTAATTCATTGCACTGATATTTCGGCTGCAAATGTAAAAGTTTTTCTCGAAAATGGTGCAAATGTTAATGTCAAGGGAAATCGCTTCCCGCAAAAGAAAGGGCGTGGAGTAGTCATTGCCAGTAAAGAGTATCCATTGAAAGAATACTACAAATTATGCAACAGAGATGACTTAGTGAAGCTTTTAGATGAGTATGATTAACTGCTAAAAAACGCCGCAGTGTCTATCAAAAACACTGCGGCGTCATTTTTATAAAATCAATAATGCGAAGCCAGCCTGTCGGAATATTTCATTCTAAATTCCTCAAAGCGTCCCTCGTCAAGGGCTTCTCTTATGCGTTCCATAAGAGTGTTGTAGAAGTAGAGATTGTGAACGACTGCCAAACGTCCCGCAAGCTGTTCATTAGCCTTGAACAGATGTCTGAGATATGCCCTGGAGAAATTGCGGCAGGTGGGACAGTCGCACTCGGGGTCAAGGGGCAGCGGGTCGGTTTCATAGCATTTGTTTGAAACGTGAGTAATGCCGTTCCAGGTGAAAATGGTTGCGTGACGGGCGTTACGGCTTGGCATTACACAGTCGAACAGGTCAACTCCCCTAGCAACCGCCTCGATAATGTTGGTCGGCGTTCCTACACCCATCAAATAGCGTATCTTATTTTTCGGCATTATGGGTTCAACAACATCAATAATGTGATACATGACCTCGGTAGGTTCACCCACAGCAAGTCCGCCGATAGCGTAACCGTCCAGATCAAGCTTGGCTATCTCCTCCATATGAGAAGCACGAAGGTCATCATAGGTACAGCCTTGATTGATGCCAAAAAGCAGCTGCTTCTTGTTTATGGTATCATGCAATGCGTTCAGACGCTCCATTTCGTCCTTGCAACGATATAGCCATCTGACAGTGCGTTCACAGGACCTCTTTGCGTAATCATGCTTTGCGGGATTTTCCACACATTCATCAAACGCCATAGCAATGGTGGAGCCGAGGTTTGACTGAATCTGCATACTTTCCTCGGGTCCCATAAAAATCTTTCTGCCATCAACGTGAGAGCTGAAATACACGCCCTCCTCCTTAATTCTTCTCAGCTTTGCCAGAGAGAAAACCTGAAATCCGCCACTGTCGGTCAGAATAGGCTTCTGCCAATTCATAAAGCTATGCAGTCCGCCCATTTCCCTGATTATCTTATCTGACGGACGAACGTGCAGATGATAAGTGTTGCACAATGCCACCTGACATTTCATATCCTTTAGATCAACCGCCGAAACCCCGCCCTTGATTGCGGCAGATGTTGCAACGTTCATAAAGCAGGGTGTTTCAAATGTTCCGTGAACAGTTTCAAATCGTCCTCTTCTTGCCCTGTTTTCCTGTTTTAAAAGTGTGTACATAGAATTCTCCTTTAATTCAGCGCACCGTAAGGCGTTAAGCTTTCTGCAGTACGCATTTCATGCTTTTCATAGTAACCGATAAGCTTGCCGCTTTCGTCCCTGAGTGCTATCATATAAACGTCCTTATTTTCCTTTGGATTATGAAAGGTGAATATCCTGCTATTTGCCGTGTCGCTCTTGAACCAATCCATAACCTTTTCTATCTTTTCATTGGAATCTGAATTGTGGCAGTCAAGCAGAGATCTGCCAACCAAAGCGTATCCCCCACGCTTTCCGTAACGCTCGGCAGCAGCAGGATTCATATAAACTATCGTATGCTCCAAATCACATATAACAACCGGCATTTGGTCAGAATCCACCACTGCCTTGATAAAATCCAAAATATCCATTTTCCCCTCCGATATAAACTGCAATATTTTTATTGTACCATACTTTTCTGATAAAATCAATCAAATTTTTCTGAATGTATTTAAAAGTTTGCGTTTCTGCGAAAAAGTCTATTTCTATAGTTATACTATAGCAATCCACGAAAATAACCTTACTGTGGGTTTTACGGGTCAAATCGGGATTAGAAACCAAAACTATGCTTTTTCCCCTACAAGTGTGCGTCCGCATCATCGGGAAAACCCTCACACCAAATTCTTTAGTGTGTCAATGTCATTTTTTTAGTCGGATATATCAGTTTTCGCACTCATATCGCCTTCCATTACAAACAAGGTCAGCAAGCCGCTGAATACAACTGCTATTGTCAATATACCCTTCTATTCTCCCAACAACAGCACCGCACCGAAAATTACGGAGCCGCATGCAGACGATATGCTTTCGATAGTGCTTTTGATGCCCGGCGCACGGCTTTGTCCGATAGCATTGACTTCGGGGAGCGATGAAAAATATAACGACTGTGCAGACAACCCAAAGCTGTCGGCAGCCGCAAAAAGTATGATTACCACATAGCAGCTGACTATTGAAGTACTGAACACAAGATACAGCAGAGCCACCGCATATATGAACTACGCAAGTATCATAGATTTTCTCGTGCCCAGCTTTGAAATAGCCGACTCGTCCAGCACATCTCCCGCATAAATGGAAATAACTCCGCTGATATGGAATTCCATAGAGATCTCAGCAGCAGAAAGTGAATTATTCTCCGCCACAATAGGAAAATAATATCTAAGGAATGATGCGCAGATAAGGTAAGGTATTTCCGGGCAGATATAGTAGCGTATCATATTTGCATTGATAAAGCTTTTAAGCGTTGCATGGCTTCGTTCTTCCTCAATTACTGCCCGCTTATTTTCAAGCAGTATTATTCCCAAAACTAGGATAAGCCCCGCACACACCGAAGCTGTTACATATGCAGCAACTATTTCGAATCGTTTCCGGGTAATAGAACCAACAACAGTTCCGCAGTTCATACCTGCCGGAAATGCCGCATTTAAATGAATAAAGCCCTTGTTGCGGTATTCTTCCTACTCAAAGACGGCTATCCACGAATTTACTGCAATTGTGAGAAAATCTCCGCCCATTCCGCATATACTGTTTGCACAGATGAGCACCCACAGATTGCCCGCAAAGGCAGACAGAAGATTTCCTCTGATGAAATTATCATAATATTTTTGTACAAAGAATTGTTTTCCTGTACATAACTATCATAATTAATGCCGACCTCCATAAAGGCGAGTATATCTCCGTTTTCATCAAAGGAAGAGATATTTCCATGTCAGGCGATTCTTACCGCCTCTCTCACAGAAAATCTATCACTCGTTGACTTGTACATTTTCTGGCGAATTGTTGTATGGTTTACTTGACTTTTTACAATAGGTAAGCCCTCTTATCCTTACGGCGTTTTTTTGAAAGTAATAGCACATCGTGTTATCATTTATCGCTTCACATACCGCAAATGACAAAGGTCTGTCACCGTCTTATCGAAACCAGCAATACAGTCTGCATGTCTTTCGGGGATTAGTTTTCACATCTCAAATTGAGATAGTAAGCTTTAATAAAGTTATATTCCCCTCTTTTTGTCTTGTTTTCCGAACCTGTCATGGACAAAAAGAATTTATATCATAAAAATAATCGCTGAATTTTTCATCATAGGTTATTTCGGCGAGATATCCGTTATTTATGATACATTCACGATAAAGCACTGTATACTCCTCATTGACATATTCAAAAATCGACTTTATGTTGTTTTTCAGGCAATATGCCATGCCGTCTATGCAGTTTCTGTTCGTCAGACCGAGAGTTTGCTACAGGATTACTTCATACTCCACATCACGAGCCTTTCACTAACAGTTCCTACTGCCAAGTCTGTAGCGGGCTTGCACCACCGATTTACTGCCCATTCGGGGAAAACTAAAATAACCGCTATGCGTGAACATAGCGGTTAAAAAGGTCTTTATGAGTTGTCCAAAAGTTGACCAAGTGATGATAAGCTCGCCCCAAAGCACGTAGATACGTGATTTGTAAGGGCAATGATCAACGCTTTGAGAACTGAGGAGCACGACGAGCAGCCTTCAAGCCGTACTTCTTTCTTTCCTTCATTCTGGGGTCACGAGTGAGGAATCCTGCCTTCTTGAGGGTAGGACGGAGCTCAGCATCGTACTGAAGGAGAGCTCTGGAAAGGCCGTGTCTGATAGCACCTGCCTGACCTGTTACGCCGCCGCCTGCAACTGTGCAAACGATATCGAACTTCTCAAGTGTATCTGTAAGAGCGAGGGGCTGTCTAACGATAAGCTTCAGTGTTTCAAGACCGAAGTAATCATCAATGCCTCTGCCGTTGATTGTAATGTTACCGCTGCCTGCGTAAACTCTTACTCTGGCAACAGAATGTTTTCTTCTTCCTGTTCCGTAGAAATAGGACTGCTTTGATTCGTACATCTTTGCTGCCTCCTTAATTAAAATTCAAAATTCTCAGGCTTCTGAGCAGCGTGATCGTGCGCAGCACCTGCATAAGTTCTCAGACGTGTGAGAGCTGCTCTGCCAATAGTGTTATTGGGGAGCATTCCGTTTACAGCGATGGACATAGCCTTTTCGGGGTTGTTCTTCATCAGTTCGCTGTACTTAGTTTCCTTGAGGCCGCCGATCCAGCCGGTGTGCCACTTGTAGGTCTTCTGCTCAAGCTTCTTACCTGTAAGAACAGCCTTTGCACAGTTGATGATGATTACGTGATCGCCGCAGTCTGCGTGAGGAGCAAATGTGGGCTTGTGCTTGCCGCGGAGAATAGCAGCAGCCTGAGCTGCAACTCTACCGAGGGACTTGCCTTCTGCGTCCAGAACATACCACTTACGGCTGATTTCGTTTGCCTTAGGCATATAAGTTGACATAGTCAATTCCTCCGTTAAAAATATATTCATCGAAGCTAAGTCCCGAGGGATTCGGTGCAACTTCCTCTTCCCTATTGCCGCAAGCGCATACGGTACCTGTCCGACACAACATTAATGATTATACAGGAAACTTTCCGCAAAGTCAATAGTCATTTTGCCGAAATTTCAATATATATCCCCTATTCTCTTAAAATCTCGCTGTTTTGCTCTATTTCTCTTTAATTCTCTGATTTCATTTCATTTTTAAAATTTGGTTATTTTCCCAACTCAAGCAACATCATATCCGAGTATTTTGTGCTTTTTTCCATAATATTCATATAACTATTTACCTTATTGACTTATACTTTTCGATTTGATATAATTCAAATATACTATAATATAGTTTTGAGGGAAATTGACAATGGCAAAAGTAATAATTACCTGTGGAAAAATATGCAGTGGAAAAACCACATACGCAGAAAAACTGCGAAAGGAACTATCTGCTGTTATTCTTTCTGTTGATGAAATAATGCATGCAATGTTTGAATTTGGCGCAGGAGAAAAACACGATGAATATGTTGAAAGAATAAAAGCCTATCTTTATAACAAATCAGCAGAGCTCATTGAAACAGGTATCAATGTTATTCTTGATTGGGGACTTTGGACTAAATCGGAACGCAGGTATACAAGTGAATTCTATAAATCAAGAAATATTGACTATGAGATACATTTTCTGAACATCAGCCATGAGGAATGGGCAAAAAGAATAAATATGAGAAACAGTCTGGTCATATCAGGCAAAACATCATCTTATATTGTTGACGAATGACTCACCGAAAAGGTAAATGCTCTTTTTGAAATGCCTGACATAAACGAAATTGATGTATGGATATATCAATAAAATATTCTTATGCACAAAAATTATCACTGAATTTATCTCGATAACTTGAAAATTTAAAATATTTGCAGTAGAATAAAGTATATTTTATTTAGGAAAGGGAAATTGTTATGAAACTTTTAAAGAAAATACTTTGCGGACTTTCCGCAGCCGCTATTCTCGCAGCACTTTCGGGATGTTCGGGCGGAGATGATACCAAGCTTATAATGGCTACAAACGCCGAGTTCTCCCCTTACGAATATCACGAGGGCGACGCTATTGTCGGCATTGACGTTGACATTGCGACCGCTATTGCAAAGGAGATGGGCAAAGAACTTGTTGTCGAAGATATGGCATTTGACTCTATCATTGCTGCAGTTACTTCGGGCAAGGCTGACATCGGCGTTGCAGGTATGACCGTTGACCCCGACCGTTTAAAGAGCGTAAACTTCTCCGACCCATACACCACTGCAACTCAGGTCATCATTGTAAGCGAAGGCTCAATAGTTGCTACTCCCGATGATTTAAAGGGGAAGAAGGTAGGCGTTCAGCTGGGAACCACTGGCGACCAGTATGCAAGTGACATTGAGGGTGCTTCCATTGAGCGTTACAACAAAGGCTTTGAGGCTGTACAAGCTCTTACTCAGGGCAAGATCGATGCTGTTATTATCGACAACGAGCCTGCAAAGGTTTTCGTTTCTCAGAGTGAGGGTCTGAAGATCCTTGACGAGGAATTCACCACTGAGGAATACGCTATCGCTATTGCCAAGGAAAACACTCAGCTTCTGAATGATGTTAATGCTGCTCTTGCAAAGCTTAAGGAATCGGGCGAGCTTCAGGCTATCATCGACAAATATATCAGTGCCGAATAACTTACCGAAAGGAATGTTGCCGAATGCCGCAGTGGCTTCAAAACCTTGCAGACAGATTTTATACAAACTTTATCAGTGAAAACCGTTGGAAATATATTGCCGACGGATTTATCGTAACAGTTGAAGTTACCTTTTTTGCCGTACTTATCGGCATAATTCTCGGATTTATTATTGCAGTTATCCGTTCAACACACGATAAAACGGGAAAGCTGAAAATACCCGATTTTATATGCAAGGTGTATCTTACCGTTATCAGAGGAACGCCTTCCGTTCTGCAGCTGCTGATAATCTACTTTGTCGTTTTCGGCTCGGTGAATATCAGCAAGGTGCTTGTTGCCATAATCGCCTTTGGAATCAACTCGGGCGCATACGTTGCGGAGGTTATCCGAAGCGGCATTATGTCCATTGACAAGGGACAGACCGAAGCAGGAAGAAGCCTGGGCTTTACCTATGCTCAGACTATGATATACATCATTCTTCCCCAGGCACTGAAAAACGTCCTCCCCGCCCTCGGAAACGAAGTAATCGTGCTTCTCAAGGAAACATCTATCTGCGGATATATCGCCCTTCAAGACCTTACTAAGGGCGGCGACATTATCCGAAGCAGAACATATGACGCATTTATGCCCCTTATTGCGGTTGCGCTTATTTATCTGGTAATGGTAATGCTGCTCCAGCGGCTTGTTGCGGGACTTGAAAGGAGGCTGAACAGCAGTGAACGGTGAACCGGTTATTGAAGTCAAAGGGCTTCAGAAAAGCTTCGGCGAATTGCAGGTTCTCAAGGGCATAGACACCGTAATTAACAAGGGCGATGTTGTCTTTGTTATCGGACCTTCCGGTTCGGGAAAAAGTACCTTTCTTCGCTGTCTTAATCTTCTTGAAAATCCCACAGGCGGTCAGATACTATTTGAAGGAACGGACATTACCGACCCCGGCAATGACATCAACCTCCATCGCCGCAAAATGGGAATGGTATTTCAACAGTTCAACCTGTTTCCGCATCTCAGCATAATGAAAAACCTGACTATCGCCCCCATTAAGCTTCTGGGAAAATCAAAGGAAGAAGCCGAAAAGACAGCTTACACCCTCCTTGAACGAGTTGGATTGGCAAACCGTGCCAACGCTTATCCCAATCAGCTTTCAGGCGGTCAGAAGCAGCGAATTGCCATTGTACGGGCTTTGTGTATGTCCCCCGATGTTATGCTTTTTGATGAACCCACCTCTGCACTTGACCCCGAAATGGTCGGCGAGGTTCTGAACGTTATGCGTGACCTTGCAAACGACGGAATGACAATGGTTGTCGTAACACACGAAATGGCATTTGCCAAGGAAATAGCTTCACGGGTACTGTTTATGGACGGCGGTTATATCCTTGAGGAAAACACTCCCGAGGAGCTTTTCGGAAACCCCAAAAACGAGCGTCTTAAAAGCTTTCTCAGCAAAGTTATATAAGATAGTTTTCACAAGAAGCGGCAGTTTTCGTTATGGAAATTGCCGCTTTTTATTATCCATAATTGACATTTTTTCATTCATCTGATATATTTTTATCACTAAATCCGAAAAGGAGCATCAACAATGAGCAAAATGGATAACGAAGAGCTTATGCGGCTTGCAGAAGAAGCGGAAAATAAACTCAATGAACAACAGGACGAAGGCTTTATGCAGCAGGCAGAAAAGAATATGCTTGAAATGATGGGATTAAGCAGCTTCGATGAGTTTATGAACCTATCCCCGAAGGATCAAAAAAAGCGCAGCAGAGAAATGAACAAAAAGCTTCTTTCAATGATGGGAATGACTGTCGCCGATGCAATGGAAATCGACAGAAGCAACATCACTGAAGCAAAGCAAAACAGGAAACGTCCCGCAAAAGCAGATGTTGGAAAAAACAGAGAACAGCTTCTGCCTTTTCTCAAAAATGTCACCTATCTCGAACCCATAAAATCCTCGGAACCTCTGCCTCCCCTTTCGTCAAAAATAGGAGGAAAGCACGATCTTCCGAGAAACTTTGAATGGTTCAGAAACAGCAGCGGCACTCCCCTTACCTGTCTTTTACAGCTTAATTTGAATGATGTCCCCGAACACGAAAATGATGAATTTCTGCCGAAAAACGGAATGCTTTACATTTTCTATGACATTGAAAATCAGCCGTGGGATTCTGACGACAATGAAAAAGGCTTTGCGGTTTACTATTATAATGGAGATCTGAACGAATTGCACCCAACAGAATTCCCCGAAGAAACAGACCCTGACTGCGCATATGCAGGCTTTGCCGAAGAAAACTGCATAATTGACGAATACAGGATAAATTTCATCAGCAAAAAGGACCTTCCCGATTATGAGGACTTCACACTGCTGTCGGAAAACAGCGGCTATATAGAGGATTACGAAAGCGAAAAGGACGCTGTTCTCGGGTATGACAGCGTTGAATACAGCGACAGCTATTTCAAGCTTGGCGGATATTCAAACTGTATTCAGAGCGGCGTGTCGGAAGAATTTGGCGATGATGATATTCAGCTTTTTCAACTTTGCTCGCTGGCAGGCGATTATACGGACGGACGTGGATTTATGTTCGGTGACGGTGGAAAGCTTTATATTTACATTGACAGGAAAGATTTGGCTAAATGTTGTTTTGATAAGGTCAAGTTTGTTTTGCAGTGCTATTAATACGCCGGCAGCATAAATATGGGCATTCCTCAAATTTCAGCGAGGAATGCCCATTTATCATATTTACATAACCGGTTTCAATTGTTATAAACCCAAAACTTTCTGGCAAGGAAATTCCATACAAAAACAATTCCCGTAGACATGATCTTTGAAAATGTCTTCAGCAGATCGGTATCCAGCCCAAGGACAGTAACAAAAAGATACATCAACAGCAGATTGAACAGCAGTCCCACTCCGCTGACTGCAAAAACAAGGAGTATCTCCTTAAAGGTCTTTCCCTCATACTTTTTATTTTCCTTGAAGGTCATAATCCTACCCAAAAACCAGTTTGCGGTAGTAGAAAAAATGAAAGCAAGTCCCGTAGAAATGAGGTATTCTATCCCCGCTACCGACGAAAATACATAAAACATTACCCATTCCACAATGGCAGCAAGACCGCCCACGCAGAAATAAGAGATAAACTGCTTTATAAATTCCTTTGAGAACATTTTTTTTAGCATAAACTTCCTCCATATACGAATTTAAAAACATAACTCTGTCACTATTTACCATAATGACAGAGTTAATTTATTAAAATTCGGCAACCGTTTTTCTGTAGCTTTCGGGATTTCCAAGATCGAATGACCTTCCCTCCGGAATGAAGCCCATAATTCCGCTGTTTTTGCAGACAAACTCCAGTGCCTCTGTCAGTTCGACCTCACCCTTGGCATTAACAATATTGTTGTCAATGGCAGTTTTCAAGCGGTCAAAAACATCTTTTGTAATAACATAACAGCCAAATGCACCGTAACAGCTTTCGGGATCACTTCTGGAAGAAATAGTCAGATAGTCCTTAGCATACTGCATACTTGGCTTCTCCGCAATGTTATTTATTCTAATAACCGTTTCTTCCTTATTCTCCCATTCGCCGCTGAACACACCGTAATTCCCCACTTCCTCCAGCAGTATCTTCTGCAGCGCAACAGTAGTCTGACCGTACACCTCGTAAGCATCTATCAGCTGCTTAGTGCATGGCGCATCGGTAAAGCTCCTGTAAATGGTATCTCCCAGAAGCAACAGAACAGGCTCGTTATTTGCAAAGGAATTCGCCTGATAAACAGCATGCCCAAATCCCCTCTGCTCGTCCTGAAACGCAAATTTTATCTTCCTGCTTATGTCCTGTATTTTCTTTTCGTATGCCTGCATCTTTTTGGGCAGCTTGTTGAAATGAGTGTCACTTATGGGCTTGAAGAAGAAATCCTCATAATAGCTTTGTTCTTCACGGTTGAGGATAATGCAGATCTCCTCAATGCCGATAGAATCAAGCTCCTCAAGCAGCACCAGAATACCCGGCTTAACAAGACCGTCCCTGTCCACAACAGGGCAGAATTCCTTCTTAACTCCCCTTGTTTCGGGATAAAGCCTTGTTCCAAAGCCCGCAACGGGAATAACTGCCTTTCTGACAGCCGCCTTTGGTTTGATAGTCAGTGGATATGATGTCATTCCCAGCACCTCAGTAAGGTACTTTATCAGCTTATCCTGACATTCCTTATCCTTTGCCAGAAATTGTATGGTACCGTCGCCCTGAGAACCAACGCCCTTTCCGCCGAACACAAGCTCCTTGATATTTTCATCTGCCAACGTCTTATGGAGAACGGGCGCAGTAAGCTCCTCCGGACACATAGGTGCGATCTTTGAATCGAATAGCTCCTGAGCCTCGGTCATAAGGGCACCCAACGCCTTAGGATTTCCCTCGGAAATATATTTTAACGCCCTTTTTATTATCGCCTGATTTTCCTTTCCAAGTGCCTCGTGAAGACGCTCTTCCATTTCATTATGTGGGAACGGATATGCCCTGTTCAGATCGGACAATATCTTAATAGTATCCTTTCCTGCCATCAGATCCGCAAAAACATAGTAAAGCGGTTCCCTGACAGTTATCCGGTGAGCGTCCAACTCATTTCCGTCAAATGTCATAATGACAGGTGTAGAACCGAATGCACATGCTTGGTCAAGCCTTCCGCAGCGTGAAGGCGTCCGCTGTTCGCCCCAATATGCTATGTTCATAATTCCGAGAGTATTCAAATGCAGCTGATACAGCTTGCTAAACACCTTTGCAACAAGGACGCATATTGCCGCAGACGAGCTTAAACCGCTCTTCATGGGCAGATCCATCTTTGTAATTTGTATCTCAACGCCGCTGACATGATACCATTCGCACATATAAGACGCAACGCCCGCAACATATGAAAAAAATCCACCGTCCCTGGCAGTTTCCCTAAGCTTTGCGGGATTCATTTCGCAGTCAAGCCGATCGCCTTGATACTGCTCCAATGAGCTGTAAATTTTGAATCTGTCCGACTTTTTCGCCGTGGCATAGATACCCTGCTCGGTTCCCGTAACAATTGCCATTCCGGGAACTATATTTGCATTAAAGGACTTATTTGTACCTGCCCAGTCGCTGTGTTCGCCAAAAAGACAAAGCCTTCCGGGGACAAACACTTCAATTTGCTCGTCCTTTATTTCGTCATTATACATAAACACACCTCTGCATCAAATCAATGTAATCAGCCGTTTCTGTATTTCCAGATACAATAAATAGCCCTGAGTCCGTCCTTAAAACCGATTTTTTTGCCTTCCTCATTAGTTCTCGGATAATATGAAATAGGCACTTCGCTGATAGTTATTCCCATCTTGCTGACCTTTGCAGTAATCTCAGGCTCAAATCCGAAACGATTTTCCTTAATATCCACCGCCTGAATAACTTCTCTTCTAAAGCATTTGTAACAGGTTTCCATATCGGTAAGCTTCTGATGAGTGAATAGATTTGAAAGACCTGTAAGGAATTTATTAGCCATTCGGTTTGCCAAGTATCCCTTAGAAACGCCCGCCTTAAATCGGGAACCATAGCAGACCTTTGCACCGTCATTTATAATGGGTGCCAGGACCTTCGGATATTCATTGGGGTCATATTCCAGATCTGCGTCCTGAATAATTACATAATCCCCTGTCGCATGGGCAAAGCCTGTACGCAGAGCACCGCCCTTACCCTTGTTGACCTCATGATAAACTATCTTGCTGACAAGAGGACGAATCTTTTCCTCCAGCACCTTTTCCGTGCCGTCAGTGCTCTTGTCATCAACAACAATGATCTCTTTATTTTCAATAGGTGCTTCCATAACCTTCTTAACAATAGCTTCGATATTATTTTTTTCATTATAACATGGTATAACGATAGTAAGCGTATAATTTGACTTCTCCATATCATCCTCCGATTAAGATAATTGACCGATACAGTATCAATCAGCATATATTATTTATTATACTACATACCGCAATTATTGTCAAGTCAAATTCAATGCCATTTCGACGAATTTTTTCATCATCAGCATCACAAGAAAAGGACATCTACCGCCGAAAAGCGGAAAATGTCCCTTAAAATCAAAATATCAGATACCGAAGCTTGCTATCAGCGTTGCACACTCTGGAGAACCTGTGAAGCCCAGCATAACTTCATATCTGGAGGCTCCCTCGTTCAGCTTGCCAACCCAAGTAGCCTTTCCGGGAGCATCGGAGGCTCTGTCAAAAAAGGTCTGATACAGCAGTTCAACATAATCTTCATTGGAGAGATTTCTGTCAATAAATTCCTGCGAGAAAATAAAATTGTACGCCAATCTGTTGAGATCCCTATCCTGCAAATATGCGCCGATATGAGAGTTAAGTCCCTCGGGTTCGCCGTTTCTGGCAAGTATCTTATTGTACAGGCGGTTTACAAATGCCGTAAGGTTCGGGCTTTTATCACGGTTTTCGGTGACGCTGTAATTCCCGCGATTAATACCATATGTTTCACATAATCTGGAAAATTCAGCCGATTGCGAAAAGCCATACATCAACGCACCATAGGAACAGCCGCTGTCAAGAACCTTTTTCCAATTTGCAAAGCCCTCATTATCGGGATCCCTGTCAAGGAAAACTCTGTAAAGCCGTCTGACAACCTCTTCATTAGACAGTCCGCCGTTTACAAATTCATCTGCAAATATAAAATCGTTGGCAACATCACAGGCACTTCTGCCCTTGTTGAGATTTGTCACATGATTAATATACCCCTCGGGATCGGGATCCCGATTAAGAATAACACGATAAAGCCTTTCCACAAACTTTGCAACGGGCGGTCTGACATGGTTGCAGATATTGCACATTGCCTCAGACGGAAAATGAGTGTGTTCAATAATACCTTCGAATTCCTCGGTAAATCCTGCAATAGGATACTCAAAAATGTTATCGGGCAGTGAAATGGTGTTCAGGTCGGTCTTTACACCCGTTATGACCGCATTGCCATCGGAAATAAGGTAGCATATCATAGCCCCCACCTTATCGTAAGAGCCCTTGATGTCTGCAGATGTAGGATAAATAAGCATAGTTCTTCCGTTATTGCTGACCGTTCCCGAAACCTGTGTTGTTTCGGGCGAAACAACTAAGCTTCTGAGATTTGTACAGCCCTGGAACGAATCATCAAGCACCCTAAGTCTGCGGGGCAGATGAACATCACAAAGAGATTTACAGTTCTGGAAGGCAGCTTTTCCGATAGTCGTGATATTATTCGGCAAATGAGCCGCCTTCAGCGATGAACAGCCCTGAAATGCCGATTTTCCTATATTCGTCAGTGCCAGCGGAAAATTAATATTCACAAGGTCCTCGCAATTTTGAAACGCATTTGCATCAATATTGTTAATGGTAGACGGAAGATTAACAGTTTCCAGCGAGGTACAATCCTTAAATGTATTTGGATTTATCTCTTCAACACCTTCGGGAATGGTGAGATATTTCAGAGAGGTACAACCTATAAACGCCGAATCTCCGATAACCGTCAGACCATCTGGCAGATTGACATAACTCAGAGAGGTGCAGCTGCGGAACGCCGTTTTTGAGATCTCCGAAATGGTTGACGGAAGAATCACAGTTGTCAGATTTGTACAGCCGACAAAAATAGTTTCAACCTTAGTCACGCCCTCGGGCAGAGTTACCCTTTTTATTCTGGTGTTATATTTAAAGAATGCACCCGACTTTGGTGAAAGAGCGGCGATGGGAATATTGTCAACTGTTTCGGGGAATACCACCTCGTCCTGATCCCCCGTATATTTAATGATAGTCGCCTGACCGTTGGAAACAATATATTCAAAATTGCCCGAAACATGAGTATCATAAGGTATACTGTATTCAACATCTGACTCCACTGTTTCAAAAGGTTCATCATTGCCAACCTCAAAAATATCCGAATCTTCAGCATAAGCAGACAAACACGGCATTGAACAGCCTACAGTCAGAGCCATAAGCAGTGCGGCAATTCTACTTTTTTTCAAATCTATCACTATCCTTTATTATACAATTCAGATATTATATATTAACATTTTACGTTATTTTTTTCAATCCGAATATGATAGTTTCAGGTAACTTTATTGTGAATTTTTATTTCAAATTTTCGATATTTAATACAATTTAAAACAGCGGCGTTACCGCAAATGCGATAACACCGCCGTTTCATCTTTCAATAAGCATTTCTGAATGCTCAGATACCAAAGCTTTCCACAAGCTCTTTGCACTCCTGCGAACCGATAAAGCCGAGGAATACATCATACCTTGAACCGCCGTTTGCGAGGACACTCAGCCAGTGTTCTCTTCCCGTGGGGTCGGAATCTCTGCCGAAGAATGCCTGATACATTATCTCAACAAATTCTTCGTTGGAATGGTTCTTGTTTGTGAATTCGGGAGAGAATACGAAATTATATGCAAGCTGTTCAACATTTCTGTTCTGCAGATATGCACCCGTATGGCTGTTAAGTCCTTCGGGCTCGCCGTTTCTTCCGAGAGTCTTGTTGTACAGACGGTTTACGAAGGCTGTCAGGTTTGCACTTTGGTCACGGTTTTCCGATACAGCGAAATTTCCTCTTACAATTCCGTACTTATCACAGAGCTCTGTAAACTCATTTGACTGTGAAACTCCGTACATTACCGCCGCATAGGAACAACCGCTGTTAAGAGCATCTACCCAAGTCTTGCTTCCCGCATCAGGCTCTCTGTCAAGGAATACTCTGTACATTTTTGCAACTACCTCTTCATTTGACAAGCTGCTGTTCAGAAATTCATTGCTGAAAATAAAGTCGTAAGCTACCTTGCAAGCACTTTCCCCGTTTTCAAGATTTGAAACATGATTATTTTTTCCTTCACTATCGGAATTTCTGTTAAGAATTACCGTGTAAAGGCGTTCAACAAACTTTTCCATAGGTGTTGCTACCTTAGGGCAGATAACGCAGTCCTCCGCCGAAGGGTAATGAGTATGATTTACTCTGCCGTCAAACTGTGCAACGAAATCTGCTACCGGATAGCCGTAGATGTTGCCGGGGATAGTTATAACGTCAAGCTTTGAAGAAACACCGGTTATAATTGCCTTATCATCGGAGATCATATATGTTATAGCTGCACCAACGTTTGACAACGGAGAATAC
>CAMCRP010000037.1 GCA_945877315.1 uncultured Ruminococcus sp.
CCTGAGAATGTTGTAAGTTCCGAGAAAAACCTGTAATTTTGCAAGCGATATGAAAGAAGCACTGAAAAAAGCTCAGGAATACGCCCTGAAACAGGGTTATCCCTCAGAGGTCACTTACCTGAAAAAGTGGCGGCTCTCTCACGTTTTCAGAATAAAACAGCCCGCCGATGAAGACTTCGGCGAGCCGTTGGTTATCGTTGTAGAGAGCAACGGGGGCTGTCAAATACGCCCCCTGTCTGATGTTCTCTAAATCTTCTTGACAATTTGTGATATATACTTCGGGTTGATGAGCGTATTGTCAGTCCGAAGTATATGTATTCTCCGCTTTATGTCAATCAAGCCTTTTTTAGCTGTCACATATCCGCTGAACCCTTTGTACTTTGTTCCTGTCTGAGGGTCATAGACCGTCAGAGACCCGTCAGAATGACGCTCTGCGCTCAACCTGTGCCCGCCGCCGCCTTTCCATGATAGGCTCAACTGATAACGCCCGACAGAACTTGTTGCCGCCTCTGCCTCCTTGATGAGTTCAGAGGCGGTCTTTGCTATGACACGCCCTGTCCTTGTCACGTTGTGACCGCCCGCAAATGCGCCTGACGGCTCATTCCCTGTCTTCGGGTCAATGAAAGCCATTGCCCTGTTTGCTGACGAGGCAAGCGTTTGAGTGAAGCCCGTTCTCGTTCTTTCAATGGCGGTCACGTTGAAGCCCCTGCGCCTCATTTCAAAGGTCACGGAACAGCACTGACAGTTGTGCGTATATTCGTACTTCCCCGTTGTGTAGAGAGGGTTTGAGCGGGCTTCATTGGCTTCCTCAAAGGTCATGGCAAGCCCTCTGTTTATGCCGAGAGCCTTTTCAAGCTCTTTCAGGTTCTTGACCTGCTCAGGCGTGAACAGGGTCTTATCCTGAGCGGCGATTTGTTCCTTGATTGTGGGCGTTTTCTGCGGCTTCTGTGCGTCTTCTGAGCCTGAGAGAATACCATTGACCCTCTGAGCGTTGTCCCTGATGAAATACGGCGTAGAAGAAGCCGCCGCCATTCTCTCTTTGTTGTTCTCCACCCAATCCTTGAACTCCTGCGGAACGTCTGTCACGGTGTTCTCAGAAGTCTCAGAAACGTCTTCGCCCGCCATTATCCTTGCGTTGTCAGCCGCCATTTCCTCTTCTGTCTTCAAGATGCTTTCAGCGTGGCAGCGGCAGTGTGGGTGCCAACCTGTGAACTTGAAGTCCTTCGGGTAACAGCCCTGACCCCGTGTGTTGGTTGAGCCGAGCGGTGCGCTCAGTTCATCGCAGATGTCCGTGAATGGGTGGGGCTTCCCGTCAGAGCCGAGCAGCGTGTGGTTGTTGCTCAAAACAATTCTTATCCCGACAACAAAGTCAAGCTGTTGCCACCGCTCATGGTCTGAGGTTCTGTAAGCGATGTTGGTTTCTGTGGCGGCGAGGCGGCGGGCGTTCTTATAGCTGCTTCGATAGACCCCCTGCCCAGGGTGGAAAGCCGCCGCCCGTTGTGAGAGCTTCAACTGTCCGTGTTCGTCTCTGACCCGTCTGAAAAGCATGTCAGGGTGTTGAAGCCACTGACGCAGCTCACGGCTCATTTCGTCAGCCGACAGCCCGTTTCTTATCCCGACATCAAGCCCGAGTTCGATTTCATTCTTGAACGCCTCTGTATAACGCCACACACGGTCAGAGAGGTTCAGCCCGTTCTCCTTGCGGGCGAGGAAAGCGTCAAGGGCTGCGCCGTTGGTTGAGAAATATCGGCGGTACTGAGCCTGAGAGAGCTTGCCCACGTTATCGCCGAAGACCTGACGGGCGAGTTCGTCATTCTTGTTGTTGGCGAGCGTCCAAGCTGACCTGACCCCGTTCACGATTACGCCCGACAAGCCTGTTTTTAGCCCGTCTAAGAGCTTTTCAATCTCTTTGCGTGTAATTGGATAGTCAGAGAAAGAAAACAGCCTGTCGGGGCTTATTTCGCCTATTTTGACCCCTAAGCGTGCTGCCTCCTGAATGGCAGCGTTGAAAACCCTGTCAACCTGACGTTGGACGGCTGTCAGGTTGCTCAGGTGTTTCAGGTCGTATTTGTTCATCTTCTTTGCCATACGCTTCTGTGTTACTTTTCTGTGATGTCAGGTTCAGACGTTCTTGGGATGAAGCTCTCACAGGACGGGTCATTCAGGAACACACAGAACTTGCCGCCCTGTTGTTTCAGAGGGCAGCGGCACAAGATTAGATGACCGTCAAGAGCCTTGCTGTGCCAATCATAGCTGCGCTCACAGTCACGGCATCTGTGGGTCACTTCTTGAACCTGAGCCGCCCGCCCCCTCTTTGTTGTTGTCACTCTCTTCGCCATACGCTTCACTCAGTCAGGTTGAACACGTCCTGCGTCTCGTCAGCCTTGATTTCTTCAAGGGTCTTGTCCACATCGTCAGACTGACCGTAACGCTCAATGCTCTCACGCTGCGACATGAGCGGCTTGTTGCCGTTGGCGAGCATGAGGTTGCTGATTTCGTCTTTCTCGTCTGTGATTGAGAATGGCGTGATGACCTGTTCAACCCTGAGAGCGTCAATGTCGGCAGCATAGCCCTCTCCCAAGATGACCTTTGCAAAGGCTTTCAGGACGTTTGTCTCACGGTCAAGGAACTCAATCAGGTCGCCTTTCTCGTCTTTGACTTTGAGCTGCGCATCGATGAAGAGCTGTTTTCGGCTCTCACCTGAGAGGGCTGTCTGCGACATCTTCTCGTATGACCAATCAGGGAGCTGCAGCGTTGTGAAGAAGAGATTTCTCAACTCAGAGACCTGATATTTCAAACTTTCAACAGACTGCGCCCAAGTGATGTAACCCGCCGTTGAGCCTTTCGGGTATTGAAGCACAGAGCGGAACTCCTTGTCGCCTGACTTCTCATCGCCGTAGCTGATTTGCTCATCGGCGAAGACGGCGAAGACGGGCTTTGAGTTCTCACGCAGATAATTGCCGTTGCGGGACAGAGACCACTCCATTTCATAGACCATGTTTGAGGTGTCTTCCCAAATCGGCTTATCACGCCATTGATAGATGGCGGGTATCTTGCCGAGCGTTATAGGCTCATTCTCAACCTCAGCCATTGAGCCTGTCTCGTTTGACCATTTGACGTGTCTCTCAGCCGTGTAACAGTCATAGAAACGGACGGTCTTGCGCCCGACCTTGCGCTGATACTGAATTGAGAGGGCGACCATATCGCCGTATTCGTCAAAGAGAGGGAAGAGGCTGTCGCCCAACATCGGGCTGAACGTGCGACACCTGAGCTTCAAGAGTGATTTCACGCCGTTATAGAGCGTGTTCGGCTGTTCAACGGCGTACCATAGTGTCATTATCTCGCAACCCGCAAATAGCTGTCTGAAACGGGTCACGTTCACGCTGTCAATGCGGTTTCTGTCATAGATCGCTTCAAGGAACGCCGCCACTTCTTTCTGACGGTCATTCTCAGGGCGGTAAACACGCTTCACGGGAATACCCGTCACAAGTTCTGTCATGCGCTTTGTGGCGAGCTTCTGAAACGGGAGGAGAATACGTGTCACGGGCTGAATGCCCTCATCCGTCACAACGTCCTGATATTTCGCCGTGTTCGCCACAGGGTGCTTCTTCGGGTTGTACTCCTGTTCAAGACCCGTGCGACCTGACCAAACAGGCACGTTCAGGGTCTTCTCACTGAGGGCTGCTATCTTCTCGTCAGCCGTCATTCCTGATGATAGGATTTCTTCGATTGTCATTGTCTGAATGTTGTTTTTTGAGTGAAACTTCTGTTATCTTCTGACAGCCTTTGCGAGGCGGTCAAGGTCAACGGCTTGTGCCGTCCTGAGCGGGTAGAACGTGTTGGCAAGAGCGTCAAACTTGTCAGGGGAGCGACCGAGGCGGCTCTTGATGTCTTCTTTCGGCTCAATCTGTATCTTGCCGTCAGAGCGGAAGAACCAACGTATCTCCTGCGCCTCTTCATCAAAGCCCGTGTCAGGCGGCAGCATAGCTCCCGTGTTGTTCTTCGGGTTGAGCCAATCACGGACAGCCCAGAAGAGATAGGCACGCATATTCACGAAGCTGTACTGACCTGTCACGTCTTTCAGTTCACGCCCTGACGGGGCTTTTGCTCCCTCTGAGAACTTGCAGCTGATGATAAACCGCTGCTCCCCGTGTTCAAGCTCACAGACACGGCTGTAAACGCCCGCACCCTCACCTATGGTATCAATGCTGACAAAGAGACGGACGGAGCGGCGGCGTTCCGCTGCGATCTGCCCCGCCACCCTCATGTGGTCAGCCTGACCGCCTGAGTTCTGAGCGTGAAAGCCCTTGACCCAGTTGTCCCGTCTGTGAACGAAGACGGTGCTGTCGCGCCCCATACCCGCCACGTCAACGCCGAGGCAGTTCACGGAGGCTGAGAGAGGTTCGCGCCCCTGAGCCTCCTGCCAACGTCTGTGAGCCTCTTCAAGCCACTGAGGCGGGATGAGAATATCGTCAGAGACTTTCGGGAACTTGCCCAAGACTTTCTTTCTGAACAGGTCTTCGGGGCGATACCACACGCCGTCAAACTGAAAATCGTCAAACTCAGCCGACACCTCTTCGGGCGTTATGCGGGTGCACCAATTCTCCAACTTGTCTTGAAGCCATTCAAAGTCAACCTGACCTGGAATGACTATCTTCCGTTGAACGATGTTCGGGGCTGAGAGTGAAGACAGCCTGAACCGCTGCCAACGGTCTGACTTCTGAGAACGGGCGGCGTAACCGACCGTCTTGTTCGGGTTGAAGACCACAAGAATACGGCTGTCGCCCTGTAGGTTTCCCTCAATGGCGGCAAACGTGTCATCGCCTATACCTGTTGCCTCTGTGATGACGAACATCGTGTGAACGGCGTGAAAGCCTGACCACGCTTCATGGTTGTGCTCGTCAGCCTTGAAACCCGTCAGAAACCACTCTTTGTCGTTCGTTCTGATGTCATAGGCTGAGAGCGTTCCGATGAGTTCAACGCCACGGGCTTTTGCCTTGTTGAAGAGGCGGGAAATCTCAGGCATCATAATGTTCTTGACCTGACGGTCGGTCGGGGCTGTCAGAGCGACTTTCGTGTTCTCACAGAGTTCAACCTTTCCGAACTCATTCTTTCGCCAGCGGGGTGTCAGATACAGAAAACAGACCGCCGCCACAGCAGCCACGAAGTCCTTGCCTCTTGCTGTTCCTGACGCAACGGACGTGCGCCTGTTGTACTGAACAGAGCGGAGGATTTCCTGCTGTTCAGCGTCAAGCGTCACGCCGAGGGCTTCACGGGCGAAACGGCACCAATCGGCACGCCAAGCGTTCATAAGGTCAAGACCCCGCTGCCTGAGTTGTCTTTTGTTCTGTTTCTTCATCTGATTGAGTTATTTCTTGCGAATTTTAAGTATGTCGGGCTTTCGCAGTGAATTGGTATGTTTATACCATTGAGAGATTTCAGGGGCGCATTCGGGCGCAATCGCCGTCATTTCAGCCCCGCCTCCTCTTCTGCTTCATCTATCATCCCGCTCTCAACGAGAAGAGAGGCGAAAGAGAGACCGCCGCTGAGTTCTTTCTTTTCAGGGGCGTACAAGCCGAGAAGTTTGCGCCTCTCTTCAAGCTGCTTGCGGATTTCAGCGATATAGGACGGGTCGCCCAAACCCTGAATGTCTGTCTCCGTCCGTTCCGTCTGTGTGGTTCTGATTGAGGTCTGTCCCGTCTGAGCGTCACGGGTCGGAGAGCCTTTCTGCTTGCGGGTCTGACGTGTGAAGTTCTCTTTTGACTTCTCCCACTGCTCCCACAGCTCCCGACAGGTGTCGTCAATGCGGGCAAGTTCAAGCGTCACGAGTTCGTCCGTGTCTTCAAGGCGGCTTTCACGCCATTCCTCCAAGAGCGTCTGAACGTCATTCTTGACGGTCTGCAGGGAATAGGTTGAGAGGTCAAGACGCTTCATTACCTCTTCCCTGATTTTGCGGTAGCTGTAGCCACGCTTGTAGAGGTTTGATACGATTTCAAGACGGGCGAGCTTTACCTGATTTTTCTTTTTGTCTTGTGCTTTGCTCATAGGTCACGGGTCAAGTTTAAGAAGTGATTAAAAAAGTCAAGGTTACACGATGAGAGTTCGATGTATGACCGCCCGCACTCAGGGAAAGTGTGAACCGCGAAATGGCTCTCAGAAAGAAGCCACAGAGCCGTGTAGCCCTGCGGTTCAAAATGGTGGTCAGAACAGGCGAGAACCTTGAAGCCCGCCTCTCTCAGGGTCTTGTCGTAGAACGCCCTGAGCGTGTCAGGGTCAGTCTCGTTTACCCATTGTCTGTGGTTCCAAATTTTTGCTTGCATAGGCTCATTCTGTTTCAGGGTTTTCACTCTCAGAGGTCTCAGAAGCGTCAAAGAGCTTCATATCCTCTTCCGTGTATTCAATCTTCGGGAACTCAGCCTTGATTTTCTTCGGGTCGCCCTTGAAGAAGACCAAGAGGTGCTGATGCGTCTTTGCGACCTTGCGGTTCTCCATGTAACGGGCGGCTCTCAGGGCTGTTGAAGCGGTCTGCTCGACAAGGATAATCTCATTGTAGAGCTTCATTCCTGCCTCCTTGAATATCCGCTTGATGTCTCCGCAGAAGTCATAATAGAAGCCCGTTTTCTTGTCCCGCACATCGCCCACACAGATAGCGGCGAAGCGGTTCTGTTTCAGACAGCCGACAGCCCCTGTGAAAGCGTTTTTCAAAATCTGAATGAAGTCTTCATAGCTTCCCTGATTGCTTGCGTCATTCGGGAGGTCTGAATAAACTTCAAGGTCAAAGTACGGCGGGCAGGAGAACAGGAGGTCTTGGCTCTCAGGTTCAAGGTGCTGAGCCACGTTCTGACCGTCATCGCAGATGTAACGGGCGGTCATTTCAGCCACACGCTCGTTGTTCAGGTCGGCTTGCTGCTGACGAAGCTCAACGCCCGTAAAGTCATTGCCGAGATAGGCTGAGACAAAGCCGAAGACGCTATCGCCCGCAAAGCAGTCAAACGCCCGCCCGTCTTTGAGACCGAACCAACGGCAGACGATTTCAGCCATAACGGGGTCAAGGATAGAAACGCCCTGAGCCACGATTTTGCTCTGTTCGTGTTCAAGGTCTTCTTTCGGGACGTACTTCTCAATGTACTCTTTGAATGAAATGCCGAGCTCTTTTCTGTGTTCACGGGTGCGCTGATACAGGTCTTTGTACTTGATTTCAAGAGAGGTCACAAGGGTGTCGTTACGGCTTTCGCCCATGTCGCCGATAAGGTTATACCACTTCTTCTTGCGGTCTTGCCAATAGCCCTTTCGGGTGTCAAGGATAGAGAACGGGGGAACGACAAAGCGGTCAAAGAGAGAGCTTTCAGCGGGGCTGCTCGGCAGCGACCCTGAGCCTGAGCCGCCTGAACCTGAATCGGCGTTCCGCAGGTCTAAGCCCCAATCTGTGAGGTCTTCCGTGTCCCATTCATTGGCGAGAGCGTCCATGTCCCACTCTCCGAAGCCCACGTTGTCCTTGATGATGAACTCCCGCTGCTCTTCATCTGTCAGCTCAGAAGCCTTGATGACGGGGGCTGTCGGGGTGTCACGCCACCTCGCCCAATGTTCAATCAGAAGAGTTTTCTCTGCCTCTGTCTTCTTCTGAAAGTCCCGTGAAGCGTTGAGAGCCTGAGCCACCTCATCGTCTGTCATTGTGCTGATGTCATTCAACGCCCTGAGACGCATGTTGCCGCCCAGAGCCGTGAACGTGTTATCAACGACAATTGGGCGCAGTTCAAGCATCTTCGGGAGCACAAGAATTGAAGTGACGAGCTTGCTGAACTTCTCTTTCGTGATAGTTCGTGGGTTCGCCCCGTTCACTTGAATTTGCGATAATTTTACTTGTTCTGTCTTCATCTGAATTTGTTGTTTTGAGGGGGCTGACCTCAGAAGCCGCCCCCTGATTAATACTGTTTCTTCACTCAGTCAGATCTGCGTGAGCGTCACTTCTTTGTGCCGCCGCCACAGCCTTTCTTCTTTCTCGCCATAAGCCTGATGTTTAAGGGGTTTATAAATCGCTACAAAATTACTCAAAATGATTATAAAATAATCACTTTTCAGCCAAAAATGGGGCTTTTATGGGTCAAAATGCCCCAAAATCGCCGATTTCAGCATGTCAAGGGTCTTTTTCTTGTATAGGTCTTCGGGCGTTGTTCGGAAGACCCGCCACCCCATGAGGGTAGCCGTGTTGTACTTCTCCATGTCATTCAGGAAGCCGACAGAAGAGGTGTGCCGCCCGCCCGTCCACACTCCGCCCTCAACTTCAAGGGCGATTTTATGCTCAGGCATGGCGTAGTCAAAACGCCATTTGCGGACGGGGTGAAACCTGAACTCCTTTACGCAGTCCTGTTTCAGGTCTGTCTTGCAGATTACCGTGAAAACGTCACGCAGAGGCTGTTTTGCGGGCTTCTGTGCCGTTTTCTTCTTTCTTGCGGGTAAATTATCCATTTTCATATTTGAACGCAAAATAGGGGCGTTTCTGCCCGTTTTCTTTCTTGGACTGAACAGAGACGGGAGAACGTGCCCCGCCTCTGTCTTCTCATTCTCTCAGCCCCGCCGTCAGAAAGGCAGGTCATCGTCTGTGAACGCCTGAGTGCCGTCAATCTGAGACGTGACGGGCATTTCGGTCGCCTGACGTTCAAGCTGCTTCATGCCGCCGATGATAGGCTGAGCCTTGCGCTCCTCTTCACTCATCGCCTCATATCGCTCCTTGTCAAGACTGACCTTGACGCAGTGGGTCTCTGAGTACTTCGGGTTCTGCATCTCAATGGCGGTCAGGTTCAGGTAAACGCCCTTTTCGCCGATGAACAGCCCCGCATCATCAACGGGGATAATGAGACAACGCTTTGTCGCTGTCTTGCCTTTCAGGTTTGTCACGAAAGCCCCTTTGAGTTTCAAGAGGTCTGTTTTGATACTAAAATTTGCCATTTTACGATTAAATTTATTGTTTTATATGTTTTTTCTCATACGATTTTATCTCGTTCACTACATTTGTGTTCGCCCGTCTGTCAGGCTTCTGACAGGGTTTGTCCCTTGTCCTCTGTCCCCCTCTCTTGTTGTGTGGGTTTGAGCGGGTTCTGTGCCAAAACGGTTTCGGGTGCTTGTCTCTGACCGTCTTCATTGCCCGTCCTCCTCTGTCTTTTCATCGTCAGGGTTCGTGTCCTCGTATGAGAGCCTGACCCCTGAGAGCTTCCCGTCCTCGTCTCTCTTGAAAATCACTCTTTCAAGCCTGATGCCCTGAGCCTCAAACTGATTGTTGGCTGCAATCAGGAAAGCCCTGACCGCATCAATTCTGTTCTCCTTTGTCTCTTTCATCATTCAATCATTTTATGGAATTTGTTGTCATTTTGGTTGTTTCTATGATGTTCAACGCCGTAGCCGAAGAGAGCGAAATCCCCCTTTGTCGGGTCATCGGGGAAGACCTCTCTCAGGGCTTTTGTGATTTCAAGCGAAGCCCTCATATCAGCGCAGCGAAACCTTGTCAGCCCGAGTTCCTGCGCCATTCTGTGAACGTGCGTGTCGAGCGGGATAATCAGGTCAGCCGTGTCAAATGAAGTCCAAATGCCGAGGTCAACGGGGCTGTTCTTACGGACGAGCCAACGGGTCAGCATACAGAGCCTCTTGCAAGCCGAGTCTTTGTCTTTCGGGAAACCTTTCACGCCCTTGAACGCCTGTATCAGCCCGTCAAGCGGGTTTTCACTCAGGGCAAGGACGCAGCTTTCAAGTGTCCCGTATTTCCCGTAAATCAGGCTCAGACGCTCACAGAGGTCAAAGAAGTCAGCCCATGTGAAGAACCTGTAAAGCCTGTTGGGGCTGTTGAACTGAAAATGCCGTTGGTTCTCAAAGAAGCCCTCCTCTGTCACAAGGTCAAAGAGCATTGCCGCCGTCTTGATAATCTGTTTCCTGTCGCCGTAGGAAAGCCAAGAGGTGATGACGGCAACGGTCTCAACCCTGCGCTGCTCTTTCTCTGTCAGGTGTGAGAGGTTCAAGCCCTGAGCCGTCAGCCGTGGGAACTGAACGGGGTCAGATTTGATGAAATCGGCTGTCTCATAGCGGTCAGCCCATTCACGGAGTTTCTGTTTGATGTCTTCTGTCATTGCTGTTGCTGTTATATGTGAGTTATTTTCGTGAAATTTCAATTCTAAAAGGGGCAATCGTCTTCGGCGGGCGGCAGGTCATCCCACGGGAATTGAGCGGCTTCTGCGGCTTCTTGCTCACGTCTCCGCTGTTCCTCTATGAGGTGGTTGTCATTATCCCACTTCGGTTCAACGCCGTTCGTGTACGGGGTGTAACGCCCGTTGTTCAGGTTATACTTGAAGAGAGCCGTTCCGCACTCTCCGAGGTGTCTGAACTTGACTTTCTGAATGATGACTTCAACCGTGTTCTCCACCCTGTTTCTGTGAACCACAATGCCGAAGTCGGTCTTGTTGTAGAAGTTCGCCGAGCCGCTGATGTCATACAGGGTCGGGGCTTCGATAACCCCGTCTTTGTTGCGGGGCTGTTTCGTTGGGTGCGCCATGAGGATAACAAGCACGTCATTCTGCTGAGCGAAGTTCGTCAGGCGGTCAAGCTGCTTGCTGATGTATTTTGTTTCGTTCTGACCCTCACTTTCATCTTCAAGGCGGTTGTACGGGTCAATCACAAGGGCTTTGATACCCTTGCGGCGCACAAGGAACTTCGCCCGTTCAAGAATTGTGTCAAGCCTGAAATCGTCTTTCGGGCTGATGAAAAAGATGTTGTCTTCAAGGTGTCTTTTGACCTGTTTGTATTCGCCGTATGAGAGCGTTGTCTTTGAGAACTTCTTGCCCGTGAACTTCTCAATCAACTTTGATGCGTGATAGGCGAGCGGGGCGTTCTCAGGGCTGAAATAGGCGAAACGCCAGCCGTAGCGCATATTCAGCCGCTCGGCTATCTCGTCAATGAACTCAGACTTTCCCGAGCCTGGAATACCCGTCACGACACAGAGCCTCTTTGTCTCAAAAGAACAGAGGCGGTCAAAACACTCATGCCCTATGGTCACGCCTTTCTGCATACCGTGTTCAAAGAGAGCGTCAAGAGACTGCTCGAAGTCTGAGACCGTGAATACCCCCTCTAACTTGACTTCGGGGGCTTCGGCGAGACAGCGTTTCAGAGCCTCCCGCCCGTGTTTCATCAAGACCTCGTTTGCGTCCTTGCAGTCAGCCCCGTAGTCAAGCACACGGCAACGCTCAGCCCCGAAGCGGCGCAGAAGCTCGTCTCTCAGAAGAACGCCCTTTGTGTCCGTGTCAGAGGCGATGTAGATCGTGTCTTTGTCATCAAAGTAATCTTCGATATAAGCGTCAAGATAGCTCAGGTTGTTGTTGGCACCGTTCGGCACGCTGATGACGTTCGGGAAGCCGATTTCGATGAAGCTCAGAGCGTCCATTTCGCCCTCTGTGATGATACATTCTCTCTGACCCTTGATAGCATCAATGTTGTACGGGAGAAGCTCAGCCCCTGAACACAGCTTGAAACACTTGTCTCCTGTTCGGTATTTCACGTTCACAAGTTCGCCGTCCTTGAAATAGTTGAACTGAACCGTATTCGCCTGACCCTGTTTCTGAGGCATCCACTCCATGCCCTCAGAAATTTTCAGGGCTTGAACCGTCTGAGGCGAAATGCCCCGTGATGTGAACCAAGCCTGTGCCCTCTCAGAGAGACCCGTCAGGGCGTGAGGGGCGGGCTTCTTATAGACAGGCTTCTCACGTCTAATCTCAGCGGGTCTGAACCACGGCTGCTTTTCCATCCACCGTCTCTTGCCCTCTGGGCTATCGTCAAACTCGCTTTCATTCAGAGAGCCGCCCCAACCGCAGTAATGACAGTTCCAAAGACCTTTGTCAAGGTCAACGCTCAGGCTCTTGTCCGTCTTGTTGTGACGGGTCTCATGGCACTGAGGGCAGAACGTCTTCAACTTGCCCCGTGTGCGCCCGTATGGTATCTTTATGCCGAAATCTGAATAATCTTTCATCGCTCAATTCCTTTCTGTGTTCTGTCAGAGAATAATCCATGTGTTGCTCTCAGCCGACCATTGATGACGCTCAGAGGGGCGGGGTGGTGCGTCTTGTGGGATTGTTGCCCGCCCTGAGCCGTATGTGCGCCGCCCTGAGCCGTCAATGAACTCTCCAACGCCCAACTGACCGCCCTGAGCCTGAACGCCCGTCTGTGCGCCTCTATTGAAGCCACAACCCTTGTTGTCGTAGTTCCCCTCAGTGACCTTGACCCAGTTCTTACCGTTCTCAAAGAGCCAATCAAATGAAGCTTTCCAATCTGTCTTGCGCCCCGTCAGGAAGTCAGAAGCCTGAACCCGCTTGAAGAGCGTCTCGGCGGTCGTGAGCCATTCTTCGGGCTGACAGCCGAACTCGTCAAGGCGTGCCCTGATTTTCTGCCGTCTCGCCTCTGTGATTTTGGCGATTCTCGGAAGAGAGACACAGACAGAGTTCCAAAGGTCGCATATACCCTGATAAGGGTATTTAATACTCTTCTTTTCTTTACTTTCCTCTTCTTTACTCTTCTCTCCTTTACTCTCTTTTACTTTACTATGTGAGTTATCGCTGCGATAATCTTCATTTTCTGACGTTTTCGCTTCGATAACCTCTGTTTCAGCCTGTTTTCGCTTGTTGATGAGCGTTTGAAGCCTCTCACGGTCACGCTCCCGCTTGTTGATGAGACCTGAAAAGCGTCTCTGATGAGCGGCGGAGAATACCTTGTTCTCAGGCGTGATTTGAAGAAGACCTATCAGCTCGCAGTACTGAACAATCTCACGAAGCTCTTCAACCGTGATGTCGTAATCAGCGGCAAGGAGCTCTTGGCTCACTTCATTGAAGTCAATCTCAAAGTAATCTGTGTCGGTCAGCGTTTCAAGAATGAAGCACCAAACGGCGTAGCCTTTATGAGAGAAACGGCGGCGAAGAGCCTTAATCTTCACGTCATTTCTCATGTCGGCATCATGGCTGAAATACTCAGCGTTGTTTTTTGACGGTCTTGCCATAATCAAGTCAGTTTAGCGTTGCGATGATTGATTTTCTCAGTTTCTCATTGCGGGCGTTCCAATCAAAATTGGCGAGCATCCACTGACGGTAGTTCAGGGGGATTTCAGAGAGCTTCTGCCCCTTGTACTTGCCGAACGGCATTTCCTGAATGGGCTGAACCGCCTGACGGTCTATCGCCTGAGTGTCCTCACGGGTTATCTTGCCGATGTCCGTGATTGGTATGCCTGACAGAAGCCGCCCGCCTGAGCCGAACAAACGCCACATTCTGCCTTGTTCAAAGGTCAGGTCTTCAACCCGCCCGAAGCGTTCAACATTGCCCCCGAGGTCAACTATCAGAGCGTCTTTCTTCTCAGGGTCAATACGTGTGGCACGCCCGATAATCTGATAATACAGGGCGATTGAAGCCGTTGAAATGCCGAGAACTATACAGTCAATGCCCGTATAGTCAAAGCCTGTTGAGAGCACCCTGACGTTGAAAATGACCCTGATTTCGCCCGCCCTGAAACGGCTGATGATGTCAGCCCTCTCACGCTTATCCATGTCGCCGTATATGACGGCTGAGTTCGGGTAACGCCCTGAGAGCCTTATCGCATCATCAACAGACGGAACAAAGGCGAGAACGTGACGGCGTTCAGGGTGTGCGTCAAGAGCCTGAATGACCTGTTCCGTGCCGCCGTTTGCCTCGTAAGCCAGCTGAACGCTCTCTTCCGTGTATTCACTCTTTGATGAGTTGAAGACGAGCATTGAGCTGTCAAAGCCCTCAGCCTGATAGGTCAGCGGAGACCAATATCCGAGACTGACCATTTCAGAGACCTGACCAACGTGAATGATGTCTTTGAAGAAGTTCCCTTTCTTTGAGCGTGAGGTCAGCATGACGAGCTTGCTGTATGTCTGCAGGTCACGGTCACGCCCCGTCTGTAGCTTCACAGGGGTGGCGGTTATGCCGAGAACGTGAGTGATGCCGCTGTCGGTCAGGAAACGCCCCAACATGCTATCAGCCTCACGGGGATAGAGGTGCGCTTCATCAATGAGCATTTTTGTGAAGCCGAGAGCCTTGAATTTAGCCCCCAAATTCTTGATTGAGCCGATTGTGGCGTAAGTTATCTGTGCGATGTCCTTTCGCCCGAAAGAGGCTGAGTAAATGCCCGCATTCGCGCCGAAACCGTCACAGAGCGTGCAATATTTGAGATAATTCTGTTCGAGCAGCTCTTTTGAGGGTTGAAGAACAATCAGCCTGTCGGCGGTGTTCTTCGCAACAAAAGCCGTCAGGATTGACTTGCCCCAAGCTGTGGGGAGAACAATCAAAGACGGCTTCGGCTTCTTCTCATTGAAGAAGTCAATCGCTTTTCTTATCGGCTCACTCTGATTTTCTCTGAGTGTTATCATATCTTCTGAATGAAAAAAGAACCCGTGCCGTAGGGCTAACCACGCAAAACAGCAAGCGTCAGAGAGCCTTTCGGCTGCTCCACCCGTACACGGGTTCTGTATTTTGTTTGTTGTCATTCTCTTTTTCGGTTACTTGAAACGATTATTCTGTAATCACGTCAGGGGCGCAGAAAGGTCTTTTGATGGGCTTGCCTGAGACGGCTTTTCAAGCGGCTGTTTCGCTCTGAGCCTCCTCAAAAGAAGACCTGCCATTCTCACCTGATTGTAGGTTTTGATGTCACACGTCTTCACGTCAACACTCAGGCGGTAGGCTTCAACATACTTGATGATGTCTTCCATGTCCTTATTTGAGACTTGATACATAGCTGTCCCCTTTCAGATGTTATTTCAACAGGAAACGGCGTGCGCCTTGAACCTCTTTTGAAAACTCTTTGAACAGGTCAGGGTGCGCAGCCTTGAAAGCCTTGTCATCGAACTTCTGAGACGGCTTCGGGGCTTTCCATGTCGCTAAGGTCTGACCGCCGTAGCTGATAGCCTCTGCGTCCCCGAACCCGAGCTTGATAGCGTTCTCAAAAGCCGTCTTCTTCTCTTCAAGGGCAGCTATCTCCTCCTTGACCTGTTTCAAGCCCTGATAGGCTTCAAAGATTTCATCGCTTATCTCAATGACCTTACCGTCCGTGTGTCGGTTGAACTTGATGAGAACGTCCTGAACGGTTCTCGCTTCGGGTTCTTTCTTGCCCTGAATGTTGTCAACCCAGAAGCGGTCAACTTCTTCACAGAGCCAAGCGAAGAAGTCAGGAACGAAGCTCAGGTTCTTATAGCCGAACTCACGCCCTGAACAGAGCCAAGCAAGTGACCCCTCTTGAAGCTCAGCGACCCCGAGCTGATACTGAACCTGACAGAACCAGTGCTTCGGCAGATCGTCAGCGTCAATACTCATTTGTGTGGTCTTGCACTCCAAGATACCCTTGTTCTGAGCGTTGTGAGGAAGACCCGTGAGCCAATAGGTGCGGTCAGGGCTGACACGCATATAGGGCTTCTCTGTGTTGACGATGAGCCAATCAATTGCGCTGCGCTTAATGATTTCGCAGCCCGTCTCATCGTGCCAAAACTGAGCCACAGCGTCTTCAAGATAATGACCCGCTTTCATGGCGAAGTTCTCCTGTTTTGCGGGGTCAAGACCGAGCTTGCGCCGCCATAGCTGATAGGGGCTTTCCCACGGGTTCAGTCCTACGATTGTTGCTACTTCTGATGAGCCGATTCCACTCTCACGGTATTTGAGCCATTCTTCGCGGCTTTCAGGTCTGATGATTTTTGTTGCCATAATTGTTGCTGTTTGAAAGGTTATTTATTATCGTTATTCTCGCTTGATTTGCCGCCCTCTGTGGCGTTTTCAGAGCCGTCTGCGGGTTCTTCTTCAATGCCTTTTGAAAGGCAGTCTAAGAAGCCGCAAAAAGCCTTGTAACGACTATGTGCTTTGTGAAGAATACCATGAAGCGGGATTGACTTGTCTCTCAAAACCTTGTCAAAGAAGTTAATCAAGTGACCCTCTTTGCCACTCAGAACGCCCTCGATATTCAGGTCTTCGCCCTCTTCTGTTTTATTCTCAGCCGTTATCATTGTAAGGCTGACTGTTCTGTTCTCACTGTCTTCTTCTTGCCACTCTTTGACGAGCTGCATGATTTGTTCTTTCTTGTTCATTTTCTTGCTGTTTAGTGGGTTATACATTGATTTCACAGGGCGTAAATATCGCCGTGAAGTTTCTCATACTTTGTCCTCAGTTGAGCGTTGTTTGACAGCTCTTTATCCTTGATTTTCCCGTCAAAGAAGAGCTGCATTTCACGCTGTCTTTGTTCATGGTTGAACCTGAGATAGTCGCCTTTCTTGACCTTGCCGCCGCCTTTACCTGCGTTTTCCAAACCCCGCTTCATCATCCAACCGTCACAACTATCTGTGCGCTTGACGTGACCCCGACCGTTTGTGCAGATGCGGAGACCGCCGTTGTCAAGAGCCTTGAATACACAAGAGGCGCAACATACCTTGATTGAAATTCCGTATTCGTTCTTAACCGTCTTCATACCGCTTACTTCTTTGAATTAGACTTCTTCTGACCATTCTCACTCGCCTGAGCCTGTTCAGGCTTGATTTCGCCCGTCTCAGGGTCAACATTGGCGGGAACAGGTGCTGCGCCCGTAGCCTGAGCGATAGCCGCCTCAGCCCGTGACTTTGCGTCCTTGCCCTTTGCCTCAGCCTGAGCCTCTTTCTTGGCTTCAAGAGCGGGCTTCACGAAACATTCTTCAACGGTTGTCGTACCCTCCTTGATAGCGTTCGCCGTTGCTCTCAGTTCAAAGATTTTCTGTTTATCAATCTCCTGAGCTGACTTCACGCCGAGATAGAGGAAGAGCTGATCCTGCTTCACACCGAGTTTGGCGAAGTATTGAATGACGTTCTGACGGCTCTGTTCAAGGTCAATAGACTGACCGAGCGCAACCTGTTTCACGTCATTGATGATACGTTTCGTGACGGCTTTCGGGATAACCGTCAGAACGGCGTTTCTCAGGGCGATTGAACAGGCGGCGTTGCCCGTCACAACTTGCATGTCCTCTGAGAAAGTGTAACCTTTCTTTGTCACGATTGAACGCTTCACTTCCTTTGAGACGGCGAAGTTCGTTTCAAGGTCATGGCAGATAGCCTGAGCCGTTATCTGTCGCCCGTCATTTCCGATGATGCGTGCCTGAACTCTGAGGTTGCCCCAAGCCCCTGCGATGATTTCAGCCATTCTCACTGAAAGCCCCTCAATCACATTCACGTTGCCCTGTTTGTCCTCACGCCTGAGAACGTAGAAACAGTCTTCTGCCGTCTCTCTATCCATAGTGGCATAGGTGGCAATCTTGTTCAACACGGCGTTGATGTCACGGGGGTACTGTTTTGCCGTTGCGATTTGAATGTCAATCTCGGCACGGTTCAAGGCTTGAAGAACGTCAGCCTGTTTCACTTCGATAATTTCTGCATTATCCATAATTTGATAAATTTAGATGCCCTCTGAAAGCTTCGGGCGTTGCTGTTTGTTTGAGTTATCTGAAAGAAAATAGCGGGCGTATCTGACGGTCTTGCCCGTCACTGCGCTGACGCTCTCTTCTGTTGTCTTTGTGATGTTCAGCCCCTCACGTTTGAGGTCGCTGATACGGGAGGCGAGACGGTAACAGCCGAACTCCCTCAGAGCTTCAAGAGCGGTCACTGAACCGCCTGACAGAAGTCGCTCTCTGATGAGCCTCAGATGCGTGTCGTGTCTTGTCTCCATAATCAGCGCATTTGACGGGTTGAACAATATGTTGCCGCCTGACTGTTGATGTCTTTGAGCGAGGCACACGGGGTCTCGGTCATCCAATTCTCCAAGTCAGTCTTCTTGAAATACAGTTTTCGGTTCTTGCGGAAGAACGGTATCTGTCGCCCTGATGTCAGGCGGTAGAGGTGTCCTTTGCTCAGACCCGTAAACAGGCAGGTCTCTTCAAGGTCAAGAACGGTCTTAGCCCCGATGAGCGTTATGCGCTGAATGCTGTCGAGCTTATCTGACAATGATTTAAGCGTTATCTCTTCCATACTTCGCCCTCCCTCTTGATTATTTGAACAGGGTGTCGTCCTCTTCGCTCATTTCAGGTATCAACCCCTTTGAGTTGAGCCATGAACCGAGACGGACACAGAGATACAGGCTGAGACCTGCAGCTCCCTTGATGAAAAAGAACTTTTCAAAGCTGAGCGGGTTCATCGGGTCTTCCTCTCCAGCAAGGAAGATGAAAGAGACAAAGCCCCATATCCCGAGCAGCGAGAACACGATCCATTGTGTGAATTTTGAGTGCTGTTTCATAACGTCTGAGTGTTTAAGCGTTTTTCAACCCTTTTCAGGATTGTGTAAATCGTCCCCTGTGAATGAATGCCGTACTTCTTACAGAGGTGTTCATGTGCCATTGTTTTGCTCTGACCCTCAACCTCCATGAGGCTGTGGTAGTCATTGAAAATGGCGAGGTCACGGGCTTCCCGCTCCTGCTGACACGGCGTTTTCAAAATAATTTCTTCTTTCATTTCTTGAAAAACTTATTGGTTTATTTCCGATTTTATATATTATTTCGTAACTTTGTCCGCAGATAAAACTGAATGACGGTGCAAATATAAACATTGTTTCCGACATTACAAACAAAATCGCAACAAAATTTATATTTTTAATTGAAAATAAATTCGGAAATGAGTAATCTGAAACGAATAAAGAAAGTTATAAACTGGCTTATTTATAAGGAAATAGGCGAGAGTGAGAAAGAGATAGCTGAGCGGCTCGGTTACACGAAATCTTCGTTCTCTCAGATTGTGAACGGCAAAGTGCCTCTCTCTGATAAGTTTATAAGCAAGCTGTGCTCTCTTGATGAAAATATAAACTTAGTTTGGGTTCAGTCAGGGGAGGGAGAAATGTTCTTGGAGCATAACCTGAACAGTGAACAGGACGTGACAATACCCGCCTCTGTTTGGTCGGTCATTCAAAGACAGGCTCAAAGCCTTTCTTCCCGTGACCGTCAGATAGAAGACCTGATAGCCATGCTCAAAGAACAGGTTCAGGAGAATAAAAAAATCAGTGCCCGTCAGGACGCTCTTGCCACCTCTGCCGTTGCAGGATAGTCAGCTTCGGCGGTGTTGAAATGAAAATACCAAAATACTGAATGATATGAAAAAGAAACTTTTTGCAACATTTGTGTTCACGGCTCTGAGCCTGACAGCGTTTTCACAAGACCGTGTGGATTCAACGCCTGAAAGCCTTTCGATGAAGTCTCAGGAGATAACAAAGGCTTTGTTTTGGAAGAAAGACAGCAAAACAGGCAAGTGGAAAAGCAACAAGAATAACGCCCGCCCTTATCTCGGCGAGGGTGTTCATTCTGATAACTTCAACACGATTTTCATAGGAGATTTCAAAGGGCATAGATACCTCTTTCTTGACTTCTTCAAAGGCGGTTGGCGTTATCCCGCCCTTGAACGTGAGTGGATGTATTTCAGGTATATCTTGGCGGGTCTTCTCAATGAAGAACAATACAATAGCCTGAGAGACTTGAAAACGGGACAGGCGTGTTCAATTATGCCGAAGTGCTATAATATGATGTTCAAGGGCGACAATGAGTATTCGCCCGCCCTGTTTCTGTCTATGACTGAGACTTTGCGTTCCGTTGAAGAAGAGAAAGGGAGCGATGAACCTATTTATCTGATAACGGTCAAGAGAACTCTGTCAGACGGACAGGACGTTGTGCGTTTTTTGGTCTATCCTCATGGCTCTGATACGCTGATTGATTTCAATTATTTTGAGGTCTCTCACGATGATTATATGAAATTGTTTCAACCCGACAAAACAACAAAATTCAAATGAACAAGCGACTTCAAGAGATTATCCAATATAAGACGGGCGGGCGACAGAAAGACTTCGCCGAGCTGATGGGGTGGACACCTCAATACGTATTCAAACTTCTGAAAGGGGAGAACTTCGGGCTAAGCCCCGTTCTGAAAATCTGTGAGGCTCTGCCTGAACTCAACGCCCGTTGGCTTCTGACGGGTCAGGGCGATATGCTCACGGAAGATCTGCGTTCAGGTCTCAGGCGTGAAGCCCTGAAAAAGGCTCAGGCGATTATGGACTTTGAACGCCTTATCCCCGTGATGACCCCTGACGAACTGAGGACGTTTGAGAAACTTCTGACAGGTCAGCGAGAAGCCGTTTTCAGCCCCGACACGCTCAATTCTCTGAACGAGCGGGCAAGTGAACGAGTGAGAGAAATAAACGCGAAATTCGCCGCCGCAGCGGCTAAATCTGATGAGTTATGCAGACAGAGGACAGTCAAAAAGTAGTGCGCCGCTTCTTTGAGGCTCTTCAAGTCTTGAAGCGGGAGAGAATAATCAGAGGCAAACAGACGTTCACGGCTCGTTACGGCATCAACCGTTGGAACCTGAACACGTTGGAGAAAGAACCGTCACGGGACATCTTTCAACCCGCCTGGCTCTCATACCTTGTCAAAGACTACGGCGTTTCCGCAACGTGGCTGTTGACAGGTCAGGGCGAGCCGCTGAAATGGCTGACAGACAAAAAAGAGAGCGCAAAGCCCTGAGACTTCTGCGCCCTCTCTCTGAATTACTTTCCCGTCTCTTCTTCTGACCCCTCTTCTGAGGTCGCGAGGATTGACGGGATTTTTGCCACCGCCGCCTGTTTATTCTTGTCAAGCACCTTAGCGTAAATCTGTGTCGTGTTCAGTTCTCTGTGCCCGAGCAGCTTTGAAACGGTGTAGATGTCTGTTCCTATGTCAAGCATGAGAACGGCAAACGTGTGCCGACCACAGTGAAACGTGATTTCTTTTTCAATGCCCGCCCTGAGCACCCACCGCTTGATTGTCTCGTTCGTACAGCTTGGCGTATGAATATCATCAAAGACAGGCTCATTGGGCTTTCCTCGCTTTCCCATAAGCTCTGCAGCTTGCGGTGTGATGTCAAGGTATTCTTGCCCGCCCGTCTTCTTCTGACGGAAGATGATGCGGATAAAACCTGATTGTTCCTGAACCTCTCCCCATGTCATCTTTATGATGTCTGACCGCCTGAGACCCGTCAGGCAGGAGAAGAGGAACGCCCGCTTCACGCTCTCATACTCACAGGGCGTTTCGGCGAGCCGCTTCACTTCTTCAAGCGTCAGATACATTCGTGTTCCCTCTTCGGGCTTGAAGCCCTCAATGCCCCTGATTGGGTTATAGGGGATGATGCGGTCTTCGTAAGCCTGATTGAGACAGGCTTTGAGCTTGTTGAAATACGACAGGCGGCTGTTGCGTGACAGTCTGTGGTCTTTGATGCGCTGACGGTAGTCCATGCTCCACGCACACGCCTCATTCTCCAAATAGTCACGGAAGCCCTGAACCCATTCAGGCGTGACCTCCCTGAACGTGATTTTGCGGTTCGGCTCATACTTTTCAAGGTGTTTCAGACAGGAACGCCAGTTGCCCCAATTACTCTTGTTGTCCTCAGCCTTGAAGCGTTTCTCGCACATCGCCTCATAGTAGTCAAAAAAGAGCGTGTCTTCCTTGAATTGTGACTTGAAGCCGAACTCGCCGTTCTGCAGTTCGACAACACGCTTCGCCCTGATTGCCTCGGCGAGTTTCAGGGTCTCTTTGTTCTTCTGTTTATCCTCACGGGTCTTCTCAGGGACAAGATAGAGTTTCAGGTATTCATACGACCGCTTCCCGTTCAGATAGATGTCAAGGTAGAGAGAGGTCAAGCCCTTTGAAGTCTTGCGCTGTCTCAGCCTGATTGGTTCTTTTGATGTACTCATACTTTTTGTTGTTGTTTTTGTTGCTTGATGAAACTGAGCAACAAAATAACAACAAAAAAACGACAATAAAGATACAAAGCGTGAGAAATTTCACTTTAGGGCATGAAAAAAGCCCCGTGATTGAGTTTCAGGGGCTTTCTTATCATTATTTATATGGCTTTTATACGTGATTTGTCACAGGGTCACTTTCCCACGCAGAAGCTCTACTTTCCGATGCAGAAACTCCTGAAAAGCCTCTAATTCAGGTCATTCTCAGGAGTTTAAGCAGTTCAGTTTTTCAAGCAAGCAACAAATTTGCAACAAATTTGTCAGAAAACAAGGTTTCAGACCTGATTTCAGCGACAAAGATAGTTATTTTTGGCGAATTTTGAGTATGTGGGCTTTTAATCTTTTTATGGTGTAAACTATCATTAGAAAAAATATCGCCGCCCAAAAGCCGTAAATTGAAGTCTTCTGAAACCAAGTCAGCTGTCGGGGCACTTCCACCGTCTCTGTAACGGTCTCTGTCCTGACCCTCTCACGGTAAACAATGCTGTCACGCCGTTCAACGGGTTTCTGAAACTCTACGGGCTTTTTTTGCGGCTTCGTTCTCAGGTCGTGATAGAGAGAGCCGTCAGGGTTAATGCGAGCCTCAGAGGCGGCGTAATCGTTTTCAAGCTGTGAAACGCTGTCACGGGTCTCACGCTCGGCGGTCTGAGCGGGTATCTCCACAAAGACCGTATCAGGAACGTAGATCGTGACGGTCTCAACCCTGACCGTGTCCCGTTGTTCACTGTTCACGCTGTCTGAGACGTGACGGGAGGCGGCACAACCGCACAAGAGGAGAGCCGCCATAAGAAGAGGTATGAGTAACCTGAGTGTCTTCATTGCCGTGTCATTGGTTTTGTTTGATGAATGTTTTGATACCCTGAACGTGAGCTGCTGTTACAGCCTGTTTCCCCTCTTCTGAAAGAAGAAACGCCACGTCTTCCCTGTTGTCCTGAAACAGGTTCTCCGTCAGAACAGCGGCACAGAGCGTGTCACGGCACATGGCGAGGTTCTGAGCGAGATACATTTCTGCGGGAACAGAGCGGTTGCCTCTAAGACCGTTGTCAAGAGCTGCTTGCCACAGGCATTTGGCAAGGCGTTTGCTTCTGTCTGATGCGTTCAGAGATACGTGAGCCGAGAAGCCCCGTGCGCTGAGCCACTGACCGCCTGAGCCTGCGGCATTGTTGTGAACAGAGACGAGAAGAACATTCTTTGAGCCGAGAGAACGACATACGGCATTCACACGGCGGCAGCGTTCTCTGAGGCTGATGTCCTCTTCCTCTGTTACTATCCGTTCAGCGTCAAAGCCCTCAGCCGTGAGAGCCTGAACAATTCGGCGGGCGATTTCGCGTGTATAGGAATACTCTCTGAGAGAGCCGTCAGGGGAACGCTTGCCCGCCGTATCAACCCCGTGACCGTTGTCAATTAAAATCTTCATTTCTGTAATCTGTGATAAAAATCCAACTTGATATTGTCGTAAGCAGCCGTGATGTTTGTGAACGCACGCTCGTCATTCACGCCGTTCTCAGAATAGAGTTCGGCTTCAACAACACGGGCAACCTGTTCAATCCATTCAGGGTTGCAATATTCTGAAAGACGCTGCCCCCTGTAACGGAAACTGTCAAAGCGGCTGTTGCGGTCTTCATAGAGGTTCTTCAAGAGCGTTCGTATTTTCCTCTGTGTGGCTTCATGGTCTGCGATGTGGTTCTCTGTTCTGATTTTCTTGATGAGGGCTGCAACCTTATAGGCGGCGAGGTCAAAATACGAGTTTGAGATATTCTTTATCCTGAGTTGTGTTTCAGGAATAAGACCCTCAGCAATGTCAAGCATTGCCTCGTTGTTGCTTGTTGCCGTCTCTTGAATTTTTTCAAGCTGTTTGGAGTAGTCCCCCATAATCTTCTCAATGACGGATTTGAACCACTTGAAACAAGTGACCATCAACCCCATTGACAGAATAAGGAAGACAGCACAGACCACCACCATAAACCCGTAATCGCTGATGTCACGGGCAATCTCTGTTACGTTTTGCGCTTCATTCATTGTCTTTGACAGTTTTTAGATGTTAATTTCAGTACAAAGGTACTTCAAATGATTATAATAAAATCACATTTTCAGGCTTTTCTTCAAGACGAGCCTCCAATTCATTGATTTTGTCTCTCTGAGCCTGTCTTTCGGTGTGTAAAGCGGCAATATCATAGGGAAGAGGAAGACCCGTGAGAGAGGCTTCATAGCACTTTGTGACCTGATAGTCGCTTGCCGTGAGAGCGTCTTTGAGCGTCTGTATCTCACGCCTGACCCTCTGAATGTCGAACTTCTTCACATAGTGATAGGCGATGTGGTCACCCGCATCATAGGCGACAGGAACGACAATGAAGTCATCGCCGCCCGATTCAACGATGTCAGTATCAATCGGGTCAACGGGCTTCCACTCGTCAGAGAGAGCCGCCGCCTGTTCTTCAACCGTGATTATACGGACGTGATTGTTGCCCTCTTCATCTGTTGTCACTTCACGCTGTTCAGAGAGGAAGCGGGAAACAAGCGTCCCGCCCTCAATGTAGCCGTATTCAAATTCTTCTTTCATATTCTTTCACTTTAATACTTGAAACGTGATAAAGTCCACACAGAGACGTCTTCGCCGTTGATAGAGAACTTTACGAAATGAGCTATAAGGCACTGACCCTGACCAACGTCATAGTATTCATTCTCTGTGCTATCGTCAAATAGTTTATAGCCTGAGCGTGGATACACCCTCATATAGCCCGTCCACAACTGTTTCAGAATGATTGTCTGACCCTGTTTGTCAGAGGCTGGCAAATAGACGTTCTGTTTGACAGAAGACAGCCCAACGACAAGCGTCTGTGCGTCTGTCAGGTTTGTTGTTGTGGTGGTTTTTCCGAATATCTTCTTTATCCCAAGCGTCAGTCCGTTGGCTTTCAGGTTGAAAAAATAACCTCCAAATGCGGGGGCTGTTCCTGAGTTTGAGGCATATCCATAGACAGCAGCCAAGAGCGTTGATTCGCCTGATTCCCATTCTGTCTTGTTCAGGTTTCCATAACCGAGACCACAGATAGCCGCTCTTTGGTCAAGACCTGATGAAGCCGCAACGCAACGTGTGCCCGCCCTGTTCGCGAAGATACCTGACGGCGACATATAGCTCACGGCTGAGGTTGAGCCGTTTGAACGGGCTTCAATGATACCCGTTGCGGCGTTCAGTTCAATCTGTGAACCAAGACCCGTCTCAACAGCATAGTCGCCGCCTGACGTGGCTGACTTGATGTAGATGCGGTTGTTCTTCGCATCAAGCTCAATGATGTCTCCGCTGCTCAGGGTTGAGACGATCTTGCCGCCGCTCATAAACCAATCTCCGATGTTGGCGTTCTCAGCCAACAAGAGGTTTGTCGCAACGCTCTCAAAAGACGCTCCGAAGCTGTTCCACTTATTTGTGTTTGGCGGTGCCACGTTTGAGAACGTTCCTGCGTCAATGCGTGCGATATAATAAGTGTCGCCGCTCTTCACACAGTCAAGGCGGTTGGCGTTTCCGTAATAGGTCTTTGAGGCTGAATAAACGCCACGGTAAACCATAACGGGGGCATAGCTCTTGCCGTCTTTTCCGTCCGTTCCGTCATAAGGCGTTATACGGATAGGCGTTGACCATTGTTCAATCAGGGTTGAGCCGTCAGCCGATTTCTTCGCTATCGTCATCCAAAGGTAATAACCTGTTGAGACGGAGGGCTGCGTGGTTGTCCACCCTGACGGGTTGAGAGCGGTTTTTGTCAGAGACGGTGCTGACGTTGTTGAGCCGTTCTTCGCATACCTGATTTCATAATAAGGTGCGTCCGCTCCGTCTGAACCGTCAGAACCGTCTGCGCCGTCCGTGCCGAACTTCGCCCACAGAGCCGCCACAGCGTTATTAGCCGCCGAACCGATGAAGCTGCCCCACTTGCCGTCAACTTTCTTTCTGTAACAGAGCCATTCATACTTGTATGTCCCGTTCACGCCTGACGGGTCATCCGTCCAACCTGACGGCACATAATCGTCATTCTGAGACGTTCCTGTCGGCGTTGACGGGGCTGAGCTTGACGTGGTGCGCTTATAGATATACTCATATCCGAAGCCGTCATCGCCTTTCCACTTTGACCAAGAATATTTGCTCCATGTCAGGCTGTCTGTCGGGAGGCTGTCACAATAAATGCCGATGTACTTGTCAGGTGTCTCGCCGTTGTTGTCTGACCAATCATTTGTTGTCAGGCTCTTTGCATATTTGATATGAACATAGGCGTTCACACCGTCAAGACCGTCAGCCCCGTTCTCTCCCTTGTCGCCCTTGAACTGACCCGCATTTACCCAGCTGTCGCCGTCCCACACATAGAGGTTCTGACCAACGATATAGCAGTCTGACGGGTCAGCGGGCGGGGTCGGCAGGTCAGAGACAGAAGAGACCGTTCCTTTAATCTTGATTGAAGTGCCGTCTTCGCCTTTCTCGCCTTTGATACGGCTTATCTGCCACGCCCCCCAAACGCCGTTGTTCTTCACGGCGGTCGCCATCCAAATGGTTGCCTCAGAAGCCGTGTTCGTCCATTGACTGTTTGTGTTCGGGTGTCCTGACGGGGCTGACGGGTTATCCACGGAACTGAACTCAACGTCAAAATCGGCGGTATCAGTCATTTGTCGTGGCGTAGTCCATGACGCTTGCTGAGGGTCAAGACCGTCAGAAGAGAATATGCGTGTCGAAGCCCACAACTTCTCTTCGCCTGACGGAACGCCGTCTGACCACCCTGTCGGAACAGGATTGGCGTAAGAGCCGCCTGTCGGTGTGGTCGGTGCTGTGTTGCTTCTCTTGAAGACGGTTGATTTATAAGCCGTGTTCGGGCTGAGACCGTCAAGACCGTCAGACCCGTCTTCTCCCTTGTCACCTTTTTCTCCTTTCTGACCCTCAGCCAAAATCTGCCAATAGGTCGGATTGGTCGGCACAACGCCCCTTGACGGTGTGGCGTAAACATAGCGGTAGGTTGACGTGAGACCGTTAGCCGTGAAAGTCACTTCATCGCCGTTATAATAGACGTAGGCGGCGTTCCAAACGCCTCTGTAACAGCCGATATAGCTTTCATCGCCGCCCTCATTCTGAACGAGCGTTCCCCTGAGCCTCAGAAGCCCGTCTCCCTGAGTGTTGAAAGAGAGCTTGTTGCCGAGTTTCAGGGCGTTTGCTATCATATCAAAATAGCTCTGTCCGTCACCTGAGACCACCCTGTCCGTTGTGACACGCCCTGGAAGAACCTCAGTGAAGCCGTACAGAGTGACAAAGCTTCGCTCGCCGTCATACTCTGAGTTGAGCACGCCGACAAGCAGATGATAGAAGCCTGAGACCTGACCCATTTTGATTGCCGTCTCAGACAACAGGAAAGAACCTGTCTGACCCGTCTCAGAGACTTTGGCGTAGAGATAGAATTTCTTCTCGCCCTCTTCAATCCTCCCGCTCATATATTCCTCAACGTCCCAGAAGCGGTATTCTGAGGTGTCGTGTGATGAACTCAGGGAGCTGATGCCGAGCGTCATGTGCTGAATGATGCCCGCCTCTGCCGTGAGCTGTTTCTGTTCGTTGTCCCATGTTATGGCGTGAGCCACCTGAACGGGGTTTGTGCGTGATGAGACAAAGCGGAATTGAAGACTTTCATCGCCGACAAGGAGGCTCATCGTCTGAACCGCTATCGGACTGATAGACCCTGTGAAGTTTTCAAGGAGAGAGGCTTCAAGCATGGCTATCGTTTCCCGTGCGTCCCTGAACCGCCTCTTCGTGAATTGAAGCGCAGCCCGCTGATTGTCCTCAATGAGAACCTCCTGCGATTGAAGCTCTTTCAGGGTTGATGACACACTGCCCGAGACCGTTGTGTTGCTCAACTCAATCACGGGGCTGTACGGCTTGTTGATATAGTCTTTTATGCCCGTTATGCGCACAAGCACGGGGTCGGGCTGAAAGCGGGGATCTGTGAAGCGGATGAAGCCGCCGAGAACAATGCGCCCGCCGATGTTCAGCCAATCTTTCTTCGCCCAAATGCCGTCAAGCTCTCCCGTGAACGTGAGCTTCGTGTCCTCATTGTCAAAGAGGTATTTCACGGCTTCACGGAACATATCCCAAGAAGCCCCTGTCTTCGTCTTGTTGTCACAAATATAAGCGTCAGGCATCATACAGTTGAAGACGGCGTATTTGTCGCCCTCACGGGGCTTGAATGTCTCATTCGGCATGGTCTGCCCGTCAATCTCCTGCGGGACAAGCTCAAAGCGGCGAGCCTCTTTCTTCACGCCCCTGACCGTCTTCGCCTCATGATAGTATTTGACTTCAAACTCACGTCCTGCGAGCATACCCGTCTGAAAGATGACGGTCATCGTTTCTCCCTCTATCAGGCATTCTTCAAAGTTCAGCGTCTCAGGTATGGTCGTGTCCGTGAAGTCATAGAAGTTCGTCTCAGCGTCAACCGTGATGACCTTTGAGACCTCGCCGACACGCTTCGGGCTGATTGAAGAGCAGTCAAGGCTGTCTTCGGCAAGGCTCGCAAGCTGTTTGTCGTAACGCCTGATTGAAAGCCCGTCCTCGTCTGTGATGTAGAGGCGTGAGCTGTCTTGATTGAAGCCGTCTTCTGTGTCGAAATGCTCGCCGTCAAAGCCGAGCTGTTGAGACTTCGGAAGCCTCAGTTCAGAAGCCCCGTATTTTGACGGGTCAAGGTTATCCGTGCCACCCTGAACGTAGAGGATTTCAACAGGGGGCTGCTCTCCCGTGTTCGTTCGTCCCACGCCTGACTTGAAGCCGTTGCCACGCCCGTAGCTCAGGGGCAGGGGATAGGTCTTGTTGTACTCAACCTTTTTCAGAGAAACCCGCTTCCCCTTGAACTCATACTCCGTCTTGAACTCAGAAGCCTGTTGTTTGAGAGCGTCAAGACAGAAAGCGTGGTCATAGTTGATACACTGCTCAACGCCGTCAATGCAGTCGCCGACCGTCCACCCCTTGTCACGGCGGTTCATATTGTCAACGAACATTTGAAGATGCTCAATAGGTTTTGCCGTCAGGCTGAACTTCAAACGCCCGTCAACGGTGTTGCGGAACTTCCATATCTTGGCTTTCGCCTCGGGGGCTTCCATTGTGACCGTGTACTCAAAGTAACGGCTGTGCTTCATCTTAAAAGCTTCGGGGCGTTCAAGCGTGAACGTCTCGCCCTGAAACTCACAGTAAGAGCCGACAGGCAGCTCAACGTGTTCAGGCAACGAATAATAGAGCGTCAGAGAGTGTTCACCCATGATGACCCTGTGGCGGTAGCTGTTATCGTCAACCTCAATGTCGAGCACCTTATAGCCGAGTTGATTGAAAATTTTCATCTTGTTTCAGAATTTGAGTTATTTTCTCCGAATTTCCCCTCTGTCGGCTTTTCTTTTATGATTGGTATGTTTATACCATAATCACTCCGAAAGCGTCTGTACGGGGCTAATTTCGCCTTTCCGCGTATTTCACGGAGAAAGAGCCTGACCCGCCGCCGAGACGGAATGCCCGCAGGGCTGTCAACTCCCACGGCGGCTGTCCTGACCTGACGGCGGGCGGCTCTGACGTTGTTCAGCGGTAATTACTTGATGCCGAGTTCAGCGCAGTCTGCGTCCACCTGAGACTTCAAGGCGGTGCGCTCTGTCAAGAAAGCACGGTAAGCCTCAGTGCGGGCGGCGGCTTCTTCTTCACTCAACAGACCCATTTGCGCCGAGTTATACTCGTTCACAAGTTTCTGTTCGTAGTTGCCGTCCCAACGCTCAGTCAAGACCTTTTCAGTGATTTTGTTCGCTGAGAGCGGTGCCCATACGGTAACCTCCTCGCAGACCCACTGAGGTTGAGCCTGAGCCTCCTGAGCGGTCTCACTGTTCTCACTTGCCTGTACGGGCTTCTCTTCTTCTCTGATGTTGTAGCGGTAGCGGAAAGAACCGTTGCCGACAGCCTCCAATTTCTTGGGCTGATTGTCATAAAACGCTTGCATAATACTTGGGTTTAATGATTGTTTTCAATAAATGTTTTGAGTTGCTGTGCTTAGCCCAACCGAGCCACGGGGCGAGAGCCTGTTTGTATTGTTTCGGCTCAACGTCCTGACGGCGGTTCAGGCGGGCGGCGGCACGGACAAAATTCTTCTTGATTGATTTACGTATGAGTTTCTGATGGCGAAAGAACTTATAGCCGACATAATCAACGGCTCGCCCGTGACGGTCATAGCGGTTCTCAGCCACAGGGAAAATCTGATAGTTGCCCTTTATCGTCAGTTCAAGCTCCGTTTCAAGGTATTCTTTGATGAGCTTGAAGACCTCACGCAAGACCTCTTTGCTGTCTGAGAAAAACGGTATGTCATCGGCGTATTCGGTTGCCTCCAACATCGGCTTCTCTTTCAGGTTCAGACGTTCACGGATGAGGTCAGCCAAACGCTCGTTGACCCAGTGCATGAAATAGCACAGAAAGAGGTTGGCGAGATATTGGCTCAGATAATTCCCTATCGGCAGACCCTCTGCGCTGTCAATGATTTCATCCAATAGCCACAAGAGGTCAGCGTCCTTGATTTTGCGGCGAACGAGCCTCTTCATAACTCTGTGGCTAATTGAGGGGTAGTATTTCCTGATGTCAATTTTCAGACAGAACAGGGGGCGACCCTCAAACTTTCGGATAATTCTGTCAACCTGACGGGCGCAGCCCTCAATACCCCGTCCCTTGATGCAGGAGTAGGTGTTATGAGTGAACGTGCGTGACCAGATAGGCTCTAAGACGTTCATTATGGCGTGATGAACAATGCGGTCAGGGTAATAAGGAAGACGGAATATGAGCCGTTCTTTCGGCTCGTAGATCGTGAACACGTCATAGGCTGAGGTCTTGAACGTCTTTGAACGCAGAGCCTCGTGAAGAGCCTGAATGTTGGCTTCACGGTTTTCATCGTGAACTCTCACGCCGTAGGAGTGCTGTTTCCCACGGCGGGCTTTCTCATCGGCGAGGCGCAGGTTCTCAACGCTGATGACCTTTTCCCATAAGTGACCGTATCTTTTCATTGTTTCTTTTTTTGCTTTGCTTTTCTTACTGAGAGCCGTCAGCCACCCATACAACAGGCGCACTTACCGACACTCTTCGGGGTTTTCAGAAATTTTTTGCCAAGGGGCAAGGCTGTCATTCCGTTATATCTTTTGTCAGAGCCGAAGCCCTGTCTTTTGAAGCATAGGTGAGACCCGATGTTCGTATTCGAATTCGAGGGGGTGTTATTCGAGTTCGCATAGGCGAGACCGTCATTCGCACCGTTATTCGCATTACCGCCGAACAGCACGCCACAAGAATGACCCACCTTTATTCCGTCAGCCTTTCACGCTCTGCCGCTCTTCTCTGATGTCATTCAAAGAAGAACCTGTTACCGCTGCTTCTGAGCGTCACACGGCGGGGAAAGGCGTTCATCTTCTTAATCTGCTGACAGACGTAGAGAATATCGGTTGAACCCGTGAAGAACTTCTTCGCTTCGCTCTCAGGGCTGTCTTTCTGAGGCTTGATTTTAACAAGCGTTTGACCTGACTTGCCCTTTGCCTTGCTGAAACGTGTCTGAACGTCTTCAAGGAAGTCAACGACCCAAAATTGAGTGTTGACGAGCTTTGACTGTGTTGTTTCGTCACAGTTGAAAGAGCGGCTTCGCTCGTCACGGGGTATTTTCAGGAAAGCGAGGCTTCCGTCATCCTCACTACTGTCTATCTTTCTGATGTTATCTTCTGCCATAATCGTTATTCTTTCTTTGTGACCCCGTCCCCCTGATGAGAGAGAGGGGCGGGGCTTGGGTTAAACAAATGGTTGGTTGCTCAGGGTGTTCAGACGGGGAACGCTGAACGCTGAGCGTGGGTTACGCTGTTGCGGGGATAAAGCAAAGGCGAGACCCGAAGGCCGTAGCCGAATCCGAGGGGGTGCTAGCCGAGAGCGCACAGGCGAGACCGTCACTCGCACCGCCAGACGCATTACCGCCGAACAGCACGCCACGCAACGTTTCTGTTGTTGGAATGTTCGTCCAGTGATAGTCACAGAAGAACTGAGTTGAACCGCCTCCGACAAGAGACGGCATAATTTCGCCCTCTTCTCCGAAGATGATTTCTTTCACAAGGCCATTTGTGCGTGCTTCATTGCCAACGTGGCGGTAACCCTCGTAACCGTTATCATTGAACAGGGTGGGGTCATCGCAGACGAACACTTTCGAGAGACCATCGCCGCCGTTTTCCTCGGTCGGGCTAATGCGCACGTTGATACCGTCAGTCCATTTCCAAATATGACCGAACGGGTTCTCAACGCCACGATAACGGGGGACGTTTGAGGTCTTCAACTCTGAACCGTCTGCGTTATAGACGGTATAAGCCACAACGCCTGTGCTGTTACCGAGGGTGTCTGTGTGACCGCAAGGAACAAACGGGTTAGCACCGTTGAATGTTGACCATTCTGGATATGACCACTCAGACACGCCTGCTCCGAGACCGCCCTGACGATAGCCCTCAGAGGTCAGTTCAGCGTTGAAAGCCGCCTGAGAGTTGAGTGTGGCGTATTCAACCGTGAAGAGCCAAAAGAGAGCTTTGTGAACCTGATACAGGTAGCAGTTCCATTCGCTGCTTCCGCTCTTGCGCTTTCGGGCTGCTGTGCGGAACGCCG
>CAMCRP010000038.1 GCA_945877315.1 uncultured Ruminococcus sp.
TTATTTTCTGTTAAGATGCAATAGTAATATATATTATAAGTCTTTATATTTATCGAAGATAATGTTTATTATGGTTTATGAAAAGCTTCCTTAGAGGTGTACGAAATATTAAATAATTGTATGTTTGAATATTATTATTGACAGCAGTCTATCTATAATTATGATAAAATAAAATATAATTTAGATTTTCATAAATAAGCCAAATTGTTCTACACTTATTATTCAAACATGTAACAGGTACCGTATTTGCAAATCGGCACTTTCATTTAAAAATTCATTATTTCGTTAAGGTCTGCGAGAATAATACTGTCATCAGTTCTTGCCTCGTTTATTACTGCCTCGGTAAATCCCGATTTTGAAAAAAGAGCATAGAATGTGCGGTTTTTAGTTTTGCCGAATATGTCCGCTTTGGCTTTTAGCTCACGGAGTACAGAAATATCAAGCTTTTCATTTCGCCATTTGCATTCACCAAAAATATAATCATTTCTGTCACAGGCGACTATGTGAAATCAAAGTAATTTACTTTAAAGTTAATTATATATCTTTTTGTCGGATATGTCAGTAGCATTTTCGATATTAATTTACCCTGAAATAGCAGGTACTCTTACCTTTGCCTTCCTTTTTCAGCTCTCCCAATGCTGTCAGCTTGCGGAAAGCACCCTCAATAGAACTGTCGCTGAGGGTAGGACAGAGCTCACGAATATCCTGCTTTGTGAATCGCCCGATCTTATTTTTGCTTGCTCTTCGCACCATTTCAAGAGCAGGGAGCTTTGTTTCTATAAGTGACATTCGGTCCTCAAAATCCTTATATGCGGCAAGTATAGTTCCGAGAATGTATTTGATAAATGGAACAATGTTTTCCGTTCCTTCATGCCAGCCCGTCTGAGATCCGGCAAGAGTGCTGTAATACAGATCCTTGTCCTTTGCTATTTTTGATTCGATCGAAATATATTTGCCTACATAAAAGCCATTCTGATACATAAGCAGTGTAGTCAGCAGTCTGCTCATTCTTCCGTTTCCGTCATTGAATGGGTGGATACACAAAAAATCATGAATGAAAACAGGAATCGCAATCAGCGGTTCAAGCTCTATATTTCCAATAACACGATTATATTCTTCACATATTCTGTCCAATGCTTCAGGCGTTTCAAAGGGCGAAAGAGGCGTAAAAAGTGTTTCCGTGTGACCGTCCGGATAGGTCGCACTGATATAATTCTGTACCGTTTTTGTTCGTCCGGCAGCGGAATTATTCATATGGCTGTACAACATTTTATGAAGCTGCAGAATATAATTTTGTGTGATGGGAATAACATCAAAGCTTTCGTGTATTACACTCAACACATCACGATATCCCGCAATTTCCTGTTCATCACGATTTCTGGGTGCAGTTTTTTCTTCCACAAGCTGACGAATTCTTGTGCTTGTTGTTACAATACCTTCTATTGCGTTGGACGCTTCGGTGCTTTGAATTTTTGCAATTTCTACAAGCTTTTCAAGCTCTTCCGGACGCTGTTTCAGATAAAGCTCCTGCTTGCCCGCTTCTTTATATATAGCTGCAATAAGTCCAAGAATTTCGGAGTCCCATTTCTGATCTCTTATGGCTGAATAGTTAAATGTCCTCATTACCTTACCTCCATTCTTTTTCCCTTAAATCATATCATAAATTAAGGAAAAAGTCAACAGACTAAGCGAAATTCCCCTTAATAGTATGCGTTAAATAAGGTATTCCTATTCATAATTCATGAAATCGCACCTTCTCCAAAAGAAATTATATATCATACTCTTAGAAAGGACGGGAATCAAAACCGCCCTTTTATTTTATTCAAAGGAGGATGGACGATTTGAAAAGCAATCTGTTCACAAGGATAGCCATAGTGATCGAAACCGTCATAGCCATAGGAAAGGCGGTGATCTCTGTATGTTCCAAACGGAAAAATATCTGACACGAGGGGTAAGAAATATTGTCCCCATGACAACCCAGCTGATAATGTGGGATATGATTTTCAGCCTTCCCGTCAGCAAGGATTATTTGCAGATATTTGAGCTTCGGGCGAATGACGGTATGCAGATCATTACCCACATTCAGGAACAGCCCGATTACAGAAGAACGGTGACATTCAAAACCCCGACAGCTATTACACAGAAGGTTTACGTCATAGACGACGGCGACCACTGTACAATGCTGTTAGCAGAAGAATATTGATTAAAATCCCATAGGCGCCGTTTGGTGCCTATGGGATAATTTTGTTTATGGAGGAAAAGAAAAATGAGCGTAATGTGTGCCTACTGCGGACGCAGTCTTGATGAAGATGAAATTTACTCTTTGGGTGATGTTATTATGTGCGAGGACTGCTATGATTCAAACACCCGCACTTGCGACTGCTGCGGAGAAAGAATCTGGAACGGTGATGACGAGGGAGATGACGATATTATCCTCTGCCGCCATTGCCGTGATAACCACTATACCACTTGTGAGGACTGCGGACGGCTGATTCACGATGACGATGCCTACTATGTGGACGATGATTCGGACTACCCCTATTGCCACAGCTGTTATACAAACCACAAGAGAAAATATATCCACAGCTATTCCTACAAGCCAGAGCCAATTTTCCACGGAGATGGAAATTTGTATATGGGCGTAGAGCTTGAAATTGACGGTGCGGGCTGTGACGATGATAATGCCGAAAAGCTCTGCGATATTGCAGACAAGTCCCAGCTGTATATCAAAACAGACGGCAGCCTTGACGAGGGAATGGAGCTTGTAACACACCCTATGACCCTTGAATATCATCTGAAAAATATGCCTTGGAGGGAACTGACCTCCAAGGCTGTTTCTTTAGGCTATCGTTCCCATAAGACTTCTACTTGCGGACTTCATGTACATGTCAACAGAAAAGCATTTGGCAGTGACCGTTCCGAACAGGACGAAGTTATTTCCAGGATTTTGTTCTTTATTGAACGTTTCTGGCAGGAAATGCTGAGATTCTCCAGAAGAACGGAATATCAGATAAACCGCTGGGCGGCAAGGTATGGTATCAAGGATAATCCAAAGCAAGTAATGGACAACGCAAAATCTACGGGAAAAGGGCGGTATGCTTGCATTAACCTGTGTAACTATTACACAATTGAATTCAGGATTTTCAGAGGGACATTAAAGTACAACACCCTTATTGCAACGCTTCAAATGGTCAACCGAATTTGCGAAGCTGCAATCACCTTTAATGATGAAGAAATTACCGCACTTTCATGGCCTGAGTTTGTATCTGCAATAACCGAGCCTGAGCTTATTCAGTACCTTAAAGAAAGAAGGCTTTATGTAAATGAGCCTGTATCGGAAACGGAGGAATTTTAATGTGCAGTTTATTTGGAATTATCGACTACAAGCATAACCTTCCCGCATTTATGAGGAGGTCAATTTTACACATTCTTTCTCGGGAATGTGAGGTGCGTGGAACAGATGCAACGGGAATTGCTTATGTATCAAACGACGGACTTCATGTGTACAAGCGTCCCGTAAAAGCGTCAAAGTTCAAGTTTTATGTTCCGTTTGAAAGCAGAGTGGTAATAGGTCACACAAGAATGACAACGAAAGGCAATCAGCAGATAAATTACAACAATCACCCGTTCTTCGGTAAAACCAAAAGCGGGAGATTTGCTCTTGCTCACAATGGTGTTCTCTACAATGACGAGATACTCAGGAAGTCAATGCAGCTGCCGAGTACGTCCATAGAAACGGATAGTTACATAGCCGTTCAGCTGCTTGAACACTACAATGAGATCAGCTTCGAAAGTATAGCGAAGATGGCTGAAACGGTCAGCGGTTCTTTCTGCTTCTCAATACTTACGGACAAGAATGAGGTTTATCTTGTAAAGGGCAGCAATCCGCTTGCTATTTACAACTGCGATGGATATTATGTATATGCAAGCACTTCCGATATTCTGGATAAGGCGTTGAAGAAGCTGCGTATCAAAAAGAAAGAAAAGGTTGAAATCAAGTCGGGTGAAATTCTGAAAATATCCTCTGACGGGACTATCGAAAGAAGCACATTCAACAATGATGACTATGATTATCCCTACTATCCCTACCGTGGAAAATATTTTGACTACTGCTTTGACGATGATGAAAACGAGCTTGACGCACTTATTATGTATGCGGGATATTTCGGCATTGACGAAAGTGACATTATGATCCTTGCCGATCTGGGATATGATGCGTTGGAGATCGAGGAGCTTATGTATGACCCTGTTATGCTGAAAGAAATCGTCAGCGAGTGCAGGGAAATGATGGCTTGTGAGATAGGGGGATAGAAGATGACCCGGTACTGCCCTTTGATAGGGGCGGTATCGGGTATAATTTTTTTGAATGTATGTATGCTTATGATCTGCTGCCGCTTGTCGCACTTTTGCCGATCAATGATTGTTGGCAGCTGAAATTGATCCTCGTTGAATTTTTTATGGAGAAGCTTGTATATTTCGCAAATACCGCACAGACCGAATGATGCGTAATATGATAGAGCAGATTTTCTTGATTATTGTGTATAATATTGCTAATGTTTTATGACGAAAATCGAAAAATATCACAAAAAAGTTGATATTTAGAAAATTGTATGTATCGGACTTGATTTTTCATTCGATTTGTTTTATAATATTTATTGTGTGCAGGCTTTTATTGTACGAAATAAAAATTTTGGAGGACTTTATGAAGATAACAGATGACGCCCTTCTCATCTGTGCCAAGGACAGCACCCAAGATGTTAAGAAGGTCATTGAAAATCTCAAAATATGCAATAGAAACGAGCTTGTCTGACAAGCTGAGAAAAAATTTAAAAAAGGAGAGCTATTTTTATGAAAAGAGCACTTATAACAGGAGTAACCGGACAGGACGGTTCCTATCTCGCAGAGCTTCTGCTTGAAAAGGGCTATGAGGTCTACGGTTTAGTAAGAAGAAAGTCCCGTCTTGATTTTGGAAATCTTGAGGGCACCGCTGCAAAGGAAAAGGTAAACTTCATCTTCGGCGATATTACCGATATGGCTGCTATGATAAACGCTATCAAAGAGGCTCAGCCCGATGAGGTGTATAACCTGGCTGCACAGTCCTTCGTTGCACAATCCTTTAAAGAGCCTGTTGCCAGCGCAAATATTACAGGCGTTGCAGCAGCAAATATCCTTGAAGCTATCAGAACGGTAAAGCCCGACGCAAAGTATTATCAGGCATCTACCTCCGAGATGTTCGGCGGCTGCATTGAGGACCAGGGAGAGAATTTTGACGGATATACCGAAAAATCCTTCTTCCACCCCAGAAGCCCCTACGGAGTTGCAAAGCTTTATGCCCACTGGATAACAAGAAACTACCGTGAAGGCTACAATATGTTTGCCTGCTCCGGTATCCTTTTCAACCACGAGCGCGAGAGAAGAGGACACGAGTTCGTAACAAGAAAGATAACCGACGCTGCCGCAAGGATAAAGCTGGGCGTTCAGGATCATCTTGAGCTTGGCAATATGGACGCAAAGCGTGACTGGGGACATTCAAGAGATTATGTAAACGCCATGTGGCTCATGCTTCAGCAGGACAAGCCCGATGATTTCGTTATTGCTTCTCACGAAACACATACCGTAAGAGAGTTTGTGGAGCTTTCCTTCAAGGCTTTGGGAATCGACGTAAAGTGGAGCGGTGAGGGCGTTGACGAGGTAGGAACAGACGCTGCGACAGGCAAGGTCATCGTCAAGATAAATCCCAAGTTCTACCGTCCCGCAGAGGTGGATCTGCTTCTGGGAAATCCCGCAAAGGCGGAAAAGGTTCTCGGCTGGAAGAGAGAGGTTTCCTTCCCCATGCTGGTGGAGCTTATGGTCAAGAATGACCTTGAGCTTGTTAAAAAAGAGATCGCAAATTCCTGATCTGCAGGGAATGATCATATGAAAGCATTAGTTATCGGTGCAGGCGGCTTTGTGGGCGGATACCTTATCAGCGAGCTTTGCTCGAGAAATTGGGAGGTCTGCGCCACAAAGCTGCCCCACGAAAAAATAAATATTTACGGCAAAAATGCCGTTTCATACAGCACTGCCGACCTTGATATACTTGATGAAGCTGCCATTGCAAGGCTGCTGGGCGAATTTCAGCCCGACTGCATTTTCCATCTGGCAGCGCAAAGCTCTGTTGCACTTTCATGGAAAAAGCCCGCACTTACGGCGGATATCAACATCAAGGGCTGCATAAATCTTTTGGAAGCGGTAAGAAACATGGCATCATCTCCGAGAATACTTTTTATCGGTTCAAGCGAGGAATACGGCTATGCCGCAAACCGTCCCGAGCCGGTGGACGAAACGGTCAGACCCGACCCCGCAAACATATACGCCATAACAAAGCTTGCACAGAATATGATAGGCGAGCTTTACTGCAAGGCTTACGGTATGGATATTATTTCCGTAAGGGCGTTCAATCATATTGGTGCGGGACAGCTGCCGCAGTTCGTGGTGGCTGATTTCTGCAAACAGGCAGCCGAAATAAAGGCGGGTAAGCGTGAGCCTGTCATTCATGTGGGAAATCTGTCCGCAAAAAGAGATTTTACCGATGTCAGGGATATTGTCAGGGCATATGCCGAGCTTGCCGAGAAGGGCAGAAGCGGCGAAACCTACAACGTCGGCAGCGGACATGCAGTTTCCATACAGTCGATTCTGGATAAGATAATAGAGCTTTCGGGTACGGAAATAAAGGTCGAGGTCGATAAGGAAAGATTTCGTCCCGTAGACGTGCCTTTTGTTGAGGCAGACGTGTCCAAACTGAAAAATGACACGGGCTGGGAGAGAAAGCTCACGTTGGAAGAGTCCCTTGAAGATATTCTGCAATTCTTTGCGGGACAGCAAGGGTGAATAAATCAGACGGATCATAATTAAGCGGGGCTGCCGAAGCACAATGCTTCGGCAGCCCCGCTGCAGTAAGAGCCATTTTACATACAAACAGCAAATTTTCTTTTATTTTGTAACTAAATGTAAAAAGAAATATGATACAATAAAATCGGTATTTTTATGCAAAATTAAAAAGAAAGGTATGATGAAATGAGAGAGCTATTGGTGCTTTAGCCAAAAATCCTTGTGCCTTGCCGCATATGTATATGTATGATAATGTGTATATGTATGTATATATGTATTCACATAAATACGGCGGATTACAGAGTGGTGCAATGCGTCCCGCAGTTACATAAAGGAATTTTGAAATCTATGGGCGGGGTAATACCCAACAAAATAAGTCACTCAGGCAACAGTTAAAGCAGAACTGCCGATCAAATCAGCGGTTCCCCAATGCCGTTTCTGTGTGATTAGAGTATACCCTATTGACATATGCAAAATATATGTCATATAAGTTAGATTTTAGCTATTGACATATGTCATAAATAAAGGTATACTTATATCAAACAGATAAGGGAGTCTTGAAAATGGCAGTTATTGGATATGCTCGTGTGTCAACCCATGAGCAGAACGAGGCAAGGCAGCTTGCGGAATTTGAGAAGCGGAAAACCGACAGGATCTTTCTGGACAAGTGCAGCGGAAAGGACGCAAACCGTCCCCAGCTGAAAAAAATGCTGGAATACGTCCGTGAGGGGGACACGGTGATAGTGACCGAATACAGCCGTCTGGCAAGAAGCACCTCCGACCTGCTTTCCATTGTGGAGCAGCTGACGGAAAAGGGCGTCCGTCTGATGAGCGTTAAGGAAAATCTGGACACGTCCACGCCCCAGGGGAAGCTTATGCTGACTGTGTTTGCGGGTCTGGCGGAGTTTGAAAGAGCGGTCATTCTGGAACGTCAGCGGGAGGGCATCGCCATCGCCAAGGCTCAGGGCAAATATAAAGGCAGAAAGCCCATCCCCTTTGACGCCGAACGCTTTAGATCCGAGTGCGCTAAGTGGCGCAGGGGTGAGCAAACTGCCGTTGATACTATGAAAAAGATGGGTATGAAGCCTAATAGGTTTTATAGGTGGGTTAGGGAGATGGGGGTGTGAGGGAAGAACTTAATCTATTTAGTCCGCACTCAACAACTGCCCGAAGGGCAGTTGTTGGCTTAAAATCAAGGGTTTGTGCCGTACTACCTGATTAATGTCTGCTTTTGCCGCCTCTAACGGGCGGCAAGGTGCAAGGATTTTTGGCTATTTAGCCAAAAATCCTTGCACCCAACAACTTATTATCCAAGCAACTGATTATATTTTGATTGACAATGAATCTTCTTAGCCAATACCAAATCATCAACGCAGTCGATCTCAGTCCACTCATACATACTTACATCCTCATAGAAGAGCTTGAAATTATCCTTGAAGATCATTTCAACCACCACATCCTCAAACCACTGATCGTGACGGCCCTCATGGATCATTGTCTCCATTTCGGAGAGATAGAGAGGGATAGAAGCCTTATCCAGCTTGAGGACGCCTGCATATTCACCGCAGTATTCGTCAAGTCCCTTGCTCATTACGACCACATTCTCGCCATTTACCTGAACATTGTAGTCCCCGTCCTTTTTAACGGAGCTGTCAAGAAGAACTGTGGGTCTGTCGGTTTTCTTTGTCAATACCTCTTCGATAAGAGCGTCGTCCATAACAATATCTCCGTTTAAAATGGTAATATTGTCATCATCGGCAAACAGATCCCTTGCAAACCAGAGAGAGGCAATGGAATTGGTAACCGAATAAAATGGATTATAAACAAAGGTAACGCCTGAAAGCTCAGTGCGGATCTGCTGATCCATAAAGCCTGTAACAACGATAAATTTTGCGTCCTTATCATAACGCTGTATCATATTCACCATACGCTGAATAACAGTGACCTTATCATCAAGCTTAAACAAGGTTTTAGGATATGAAAGGGTAATAGGGTGAAGTCTTGTACCCTTTCCTGCAACTAAAAAGATATAAGTCATAACAAATGCTCCTTACCATAATATCATACCCATACGGATAATGTAATCCTTTGGGGGAAAGCTGATCTTAATATTATATTTTGCGGCTGTCGCCACAACGTTCATACCTGTTGATTCCATAGGAGAACGTGCCTTGTATGGGTTATTGCACCGCTCCTTGCCACAGCCGTTTTTGCAAAGCTTGCAGGATCCACCAATAAAGGAAAGTGAAGTAGAATTATCATTGTCCCAGAGAAACTTTTCCAGGTCCAGCAAGGTTTTGTGCAATTCAACAGAGGACTCCGACCTTACCAGATTGTAATTTCCTTCATTATAATAATATTTACTGTAAACCAAAGCGATATGGTCAAATTCTGAAAACATCTTCGGATAATCAAAGTCGGGCAGATGCGGAGGACATTTCCAGCAGACATTGTATTTGCCGCAGTAAAAGCAATTCATTTTTACCCGTTCTTCAAATACGATATCCTCTGCTTTTATAGGAACGATATAATAATCGGGATATTTTTCGGCGGCATATTCAATCAGTGACAGCCTTTGCTCCAATCAAAATCACTTCCTTAAATCAGACTGTAATTATTTATCCAGCTCTTCAAGAGCTTCAACAAACTGTTCCATAAATTTTCTTTCCGCAGTGGAAACTCTGAGACATTTGCCAAATTTTCCAATACCGTCATAGCTCTTAATGAGGATCTTCTTTTCGTTTTCCATACGCTCAACGATCCTGTCAGCATCGGTTTTCTGCCTTATGAAAATAAAGTTTCCGTTTTCCCCTCTGTACTCATAGTCATGCTCAATAAGCCAATTCTGAAGGAATTCTCTGCCTTCCCTGTGCTTGTCAATAAGTTGACGGACGATCTCGGGCGATTCCATCATTTTGCGTGCAAATAGCATTGAAACTGCATTTACATTGTGAGGTGTGCACAGATTATTCAGTACCTTTGCAGAGGCGGGCGAGCCGATAACACAGCCAAGTCTGAGACCCGCCAGCGAAAACAGCTTAGAAAAGGTTCTTGTAACAAGCACATGGTCATCATTCACGGCATATTTAATAAAGGTATCGGGGTAAAAATAATGATATGCTTCGTCAACAAGAACAGTGATCTCCATTTCCTTTGCCTTAGCAAGAAGGGTTTTAAACTCATCCTCTGTGTAGGCATTTCCCATGGGATTATTGGGATTAACAAGGATCATAAGCTGAATATCCGACGTCATTTTCTCAAGAATATTCTCTATCGGCATCATAAGCTCCTCAGTGTAGGCTACAGGAATAAATTCCCTTCCATACATTTTAGAGTACACCTCAAACATAGCATATGACGGAGTTACTCCAAGAATTTTTCCTCCGGGAGCCGTAAACGCTTCAATGATATGACGTATACCCTCAGAAGAACCGTTTACAATGCAAAGATTGGACGGTTCAACGCCTACAAAGCCGGCAAGCGTATCAATAAATTCTTCCATTTCGGGATATTCCGAAATAAAGCATGGATCTATTTCGGAAAGAACCTTTTGTATGAATTCCTCGGGAAGCCCCCCGGGGTTTTCATTAAGATCAAGTCGAAGAAAGTCCCGCCTGTTGACATGGTATCCTATTCTGAGCAGATCTCTTGCATTTTCATTTATATAATACATATTAAATCGTGATGTACAGTGATGTTCCCGACAACTCTTATACCTGCACATATTCCTTTCTTATTATATTTATCGGGTAATTTACATGACCCTTCCGATAATGTCCTCAGCCGAAACAATGCCAACCGATTCATATCGGCTGTCCTTGCTTTCGGAGATGTTGTCACCAATAACGATATATTCATCATTATCAAGAACAACAGCATTTTCCAGGATCCCCGAAAAATTGAATAAGCTGTCAGGATAAACATCAGAAGGCATTCCGTTCACAAGCAGCCTGCCGTCAGATATGATGACAGTATCCTTAGGGACAGCAGCAACACGCTTTACAAGTACGGCAGACAGCCCGTCACACTTAAAGGCAATAACATCACCCGGGCAGTAACTTTTGCTGCATTTATCCAGAATGACCAATTGAAGATCACTGTATGACGGCTGCATAGAATCTCCCTGTATCAGCAAAAGCTGAAAATATTCAGCGGAGATATATGCTGCTGTCAGCATTGCAGAAGCAGTAAAAGCAAGCCATTTCAGCAGAGAACGGAGCCTCGGAGCAGAGCCTGAGGTATCATCATTTGTCTGATTCATCATTATTTTCATTTACAATGATATCATCGGACTCAACTTCCTTGTTTTTGTTTTCATCGATACCCAGCTTGTCTGAAAGCTTCTTCTTAGCCCTGCGGAAGTAAATACCTACGGCAGCGCCTACTGCAATAACAACGCCGGCAACAGCCTGTATCAGATATGTCATTACAGAAGGGTCAATATAAGCATTTCCGTTAATGCCAAACAATAGCATAGAACCAAGTATCACAGAGCTTCCTGTAATCATTATACCTAACTTTTTTTTCATATTGGTTAACTCCTTTTTATTATTTTTTTGCTTTTATTTTTTCTTGGATAGCGGTAATGATATAATCACCGCCGACCTGTGCAGAAGCATCAAGATTATATATATATTCATGTACGACCCTGTCTATCTGAGCGGTATAGTCATCATAGTGATCAAGCATATCCCCGATAAAGGTGTTAATATCTCGGATCTGATCTGTTTCAATACTCTTTCCTATAACATCTCTCAGACTGATATTTACAGGAACGCTCTTGATATTCTCCCATTCGGGGTTCATGACCTTCATAGGAGTATTTATGAACAGGACGGGGCGAAGGGTAGTATAAGAATATTCCCAGCATATATCCGACCAGTCTGTTATAAGGATATCCGCAGTAAGAACAGGGTTATTAGATGAAAAATCCGTCTGTATTTCAATACCCATAGGCTCATATTTTGCCTTAAGAGTATCCATATACTCTTTTTTCAAACGAACCTCCTGAGGGTGAGGTCTGACGATTATTTCATACTTGTCCTTATCTATGACAGCAAGCAGCTCTTCAAGACAAATATCCACAATATTATCCTTCTGCCAGGACGGTGCAATGAGTATCCTTTTTCTTGTATGTACCTCATGCTCACGGGAAGCATAATCTGCCCTCATCTCGTCTATCAGTGGATAACCGAAATCAACCAGCTTTCTGTTCAGCCCATAAAATTCACTTATCTGCTCTTCTTCTTCTCTCTGGTTCTTTCCTGCACAAAGAATTGTGTCATAGTGATCGGTAGAGCCTCTTCTCATAGTAAGATTTCCGCTGCCTACACCATGATAAACATAGACATATTCAATGTCATTGCGGACATAGCTTCTTTTTATGTGGAAATTTTCAATATCGGGCATTGTCATTACCACAACATCGGCATCCATCTTCATCATCAGCGTAATAAGCTTGTTCTCACCTATATAATAGGGCTTGAGCTTGGGGTTTTCCTCAGCTATTTTAAAAACAATATCATTGGGATCGCTGGTTATATAATGGATAGAAATATTTGTTTTCTTCAGAAGGTATTCGATAATTCCTTTGTAATACTTATAAAATCCACTGCTTTCAGAATAGAAAACAAGGTGCTTGTTGACTACGGAGAAAAATCTCTTGTAATCCTGTTTTTCTCTTTTTCTGTCCTCAGGAGAGATCTTTTTCTTCTTGTCCGAACCAATGCTTTTGAGCTTATTAAGTTCTTTTCTGCTTTCCTCAAGCTTTCCGTAATCAACATATTTTGACGGCTTAATGACAGCATTCAGAATATACATCTGAGCAATAGCAAGCAGATTGCTCCATACCCAATACCATGCTGTTCCGATAGCAACAAACCAGCCCAGATACAGAGATAATCCCACAGAAAAGATCATGGTTCCGTATTTGTTTGCAGCAGACTGTTCCGACTGGAGAACATTGCTTGCATTCTGTGTAAGGCACATTACCCAAGCGGAAAGAGCCGCAATTATCGGAGAGTAAATTAGCGAGATACCATGCTCCGAGGGAATAAGCCCCAGATCTATGGGACCCATCATCATATTGATAGATGGATCTGCAATATTGAGATTAATTACCCCAACCACTCCCATAAGAAGCACCAGCTGAAGGATCATAGGGATAGTGGAAGCAAGGGGGCTGTACTTTTCTCTTTTAAAGAGCTTTGCCTGTTCCTCGTCAATAATTTCACGCTGTCCATAATATTTTGCCTTCAGGAAGTTTATCTCAGGCTGTATCTTTATCATTTTGATGGAATTATAATGTGTCCAAACCGATACAGGCAGGAGAATTATCTTGCTTACAAGGGTGAACAAGATAATTGCAACCCCGTAATTGCGGCATAAGCCATAACAAAGGTTCATGACCCAGCCTAAGGCTGAATATAGATAGTTCACTTTTTATTACCTCTTCTTTTCAGGAAATTGAGATACTTTCAAAATAAAGAGCCAATGTTCTTGGATCATCACTTTGTCCAAGATCTTTCGGAGAACGTGCATCGGGGAGTTCAAAGGTCAGCTCAAGCATATTATCCTTAATACATGACGCAGGAATAGTAACTTCCTTTGTCTGCGTACCCTCTGCAATGAATTCTTCAAGCTTTTCTCCATTGGCATAGATCTTTACGTTATGCTGCCCGTCAAAAGTATGATACGCCATAGACAGCTTCAGGTCAGAATTATCGTAACCATTCAAGCTAAAGCTCATTGCGGCAGCATTGCTGTCAGTCCAGGTTCCCTCAGATTCGGCACCTGAAAATCCCGAAGCAATATAGCTGCGTGCTGTATTTCTTTCCTTATCAAAATACAGTTCCGTGCCGATATTGTAGTTATTGGTACTATCAGTCGGCTCACCGCCAACCGATGTACCCATAACCGGCAAGGTGTCAAGCTCAGTATCGGAGAATGTCATTTCAAACAGATCCAATGCCAGCAGTCTTTGATCCGCATACTCGGGATTTACCTCATTGGGGGATATTGCATTCGGAATCACAAGCTTGATATTGAGTTTTGAATCTGTCACTAAGCTGCCGGGGATAATAACGGAATGTGTTTCACTGCCGTTTGCTGTAAACTTTTCCACTAAGGAATCATTCACATATATTTCTACAGGCTGTTCACCGTTAAAAGTTGCGTAACTCATATCCCATCTGATGTTATGGAACGGTTCAGTTAAGGTGATATTTATCTCTGCCTCATGACCATTTGTCCAGATATGAGAATTTTCAGATGCAGAAAAACCGTTTACGACGAAGCATGCGATATTATTGGGATCCAATGCTCTGCCAAGCTTAACTTTTGTATCAAATGAACCACTGGGATATATTACACTTTCTCTGGAATTATAGGTTCTGTCAGCACTGTTGATATCATAAATATAGAGCGTTCTGTCACGTACAGTATCCTCCTGCAGGCTGTAAATAGTATTACCTGTATCATTGCCTGTAATATAGTATTTCAATGTCGGCAGGTAATCCTCTATCATAGAAACAGGAGCTGTCGATACATTCAAGCTTCCGGAGGAGTTTTGTGGCTTTATCAGCAGCAGCGGATTAGGTCGGATATCCCAACCATGGTCTGCAGTAAATATGATAGTTGTATTATCATATACTCCCGCACTTTTCAGCGATTCAATAAGCTTCGAAAATAATCTGACTACACCGATAGACTGTTCAAACTGACCGCTTGAATAGTTTTCATCGTCCATATTAATTATTTTGTCGATCTTGCGGCAATATCTGTCGGTATTTACAGGCTCGTGCGGACCCTGTATCCAAAAAAACTGATAAACACCATTTGAAGTTTCAGATGCTTGCACACCATTTTCTTCAAGGTAGCTGTATACATCATAATTAAAGTATAATCTGCTCTCTCCGCCTTTGAAAGTAGAAAAATCCATAGTGGAATACCAGAAATACTTTTTAAGGATATGTGGCATATATCTGAATGCAACCATTTTATATATACCGCCTGAAGCTTCCTTAACATTTCCTATATCTGAACGAGATGAGTTGAAATTCTTAATCTTATCTGATATATCGGGCGACACCACTTGTTCGGAACAATAAAGATACGTATCATAATTATTGGATTCCAGAACATCGTAAAGATCTGTGTTATTATAAGCAGTCTTTACATTTTCCGCAAACGAAGGACCTACCTCGAACTGGTTGCCTGTCAGCAGCGTTATTATCGATTCCTCAGACCATATTGATGTTCCGCAGGTATCCGAATAAAATGTAAATCCGTCAAAGGATTCTCTTAAGCTTGGTTCCGCATCAAGGACCGGCAAAAAGTCTGTTCCGTCAAATCCGTCTGCGACAAGAACAATAACATTGCTTTTGTTAGCAGAAAGCTTGAACTCATCAACACCGTCCAAGGAAAAATCTGTAGTTACAGGTTTGTTTGCAGAGCCGATGACCAATGTTCCCAAGGTAATTATCTCAATTCCGATTATTCCTGCAAAAACATACTTGCATATAGACTCAAATGACTTTTTAAAATTGATTATATAGACTACGGCAGCGGTGAGAACTGCCCATAATGCAGTATCTATTATTGACCAAGTGGTGTAATTGCTCCAATCGATCGGTGTACCGTCCATATTTCCATAATTTACAAAAGTCCAGTTGCCCTGTAAATATGCGCAGAGCCCAAGAGCAGCTATGATAGATAAAACAATTCTCATAGCCTTTTCATTTATTATAGAAGCAATGAACAAAATAAGCATAAGCAGTGCAAATACCAGAAGTGTCGCCAAAAGTATTATAGGCAGCACATCTGTCACTGAGAACCAAAATTCGATTGCCTGTGACATAAGTATCTCAAGCGGTCCGAACAAACATACCGTTACAGCAAATAATGCCGATACGATCGTTTCCATGAATAGATTTTTTTTGAAAAGTTCCATTTTCAATTTTACTCCTTATTGCTATTGCTTTTTAATAATAACTGCATTTCATAACATTTCCGAACCATTCTGAAACAGAAAAAGTTATGTATTCTATCGGTCTTCGAAAACGTTCACAGGCGTGGTTTGTCATGCCGCAATGTAAACTTGATACCAACGAAAAAACATATCGGCATAATTATTTCTGTTTTTTTATGATAAACTCCGTCATCAGCCTGCGTACAAGCTCCGCAGAACAATTCTCCTCCACATATTTCTTGGCTGCAGCACTCATCTTGTTACAGCGGTCACTGTCGGAAATAAGTGCATTGAGAGCATTTTCCAGATTTCTCTCTGCATTATCAAGCTCTATCTTGCAAACGCAGTCATCGGGAAGCTCGGAGAACCAGCCGCCGTTATTTGTAACGCAAACCTTGCCCATCTGAAGTGTACGAAGCATTGCAGCAGAGGTCTCCCCCATTGAAGGATTTCTGAGATTAACGATTATATCGGCATAGTGAACGAAGCTGTTGAACTCGTCAAGCTCGGTAAAGCCTGTCTTTATAATAAGGCCGTCCTCCAGCTCGTCATTGACATATTCACCCTTGCCAACCATTACATAGCAGATCTTCTTATGGGACTTTGCTGCAATATTCTTTACAGCGTGACATGTTTCCCTGTTGAGCTTTGTTCCCTGAATATATCCGAATGCACAGATAACGACAGCATCTGTTGGTACATGGTATTTTGCGAACAGCTTTTCCCTGTCAATAATAACAGTATCCTCGGCTATCTGCTCGATAAGATTAATATGCTTCACATGCTCGGCATTTACCAAACCCGTTTCAAGGATTTTATTCTTCGTGTATTCCGAATGAGTGATGAATCTGTTTCCCGATTTGAGCAGCTCGGTATTCAGGGGAAGCTTGGAGGCCAGTTCAATATTGATCTGATGATTTTTCATTCCCTCTTTAAAGGAAACAAAATCCTCTATGGAGAATTTTTTATATAAAGCTGAAAAAAGAGAACCCTTCTGTTCCTTATAATATCCCCAGATAAAATTAAAAAGCACCAGGTCATGCTGAATTATAACTCCGGGATGCTCCAATGCAGCCTCATATATGTACGTATGAAAATCCGCATTGTTTCCCATATTGTAAAGAATATAGTCAAAGCTGTCGAAATCCACCGTATCGGCTCCGAATTTCAGCACGGGATAATTTTTAATGGAGTCATCGGTGATCTCATAATTATCCGAAAACAGCGTAATATCAAAATTATCTTTAAGCACATTTACAAGTATTACGGAATAATCCGATATTCCGCTTTTCATCGGAGGAAACGGACTTGCATATAAAAGTTTAGGCTTACTCATTGATACACTCCTTAATCAGCAAGCAGACTGTCAATAACATAATCCCAGTCCATATGCTTGTCCACAAGCGACTGCTTTCCTGCTTTTCCTAATTTTTCAGCCTCGCCGCGGTTATTATAAAGATGATCTATTCTTTCGGCAATAAGCTTCGGATCGGGCTCGGTAATATAGCCGTTTACATTGTCCTCCACAAACTCAAGAGGTCCGCCCGAATCCGTATGTACGATAACGGGCTTTTCGGAGAAAAATCCCTCTAAAGTGATATAGCCGTAATCCTCGTCATATGCTCCGAAATAAACGCAAAGGCATCTTGCATAGTAGTCTATTTTTTCCTCTTCGGAGATAAAGCCCGCAAGAATGACCTTTTTCTCAAGATGGTTTTCCTTGATAAGAGTTTTTAAGTATTCTATCTCCTTGGTATCTCCGCCGCCTGCTATCACTACTTTAGCATCGGACTTTATATATTTAGCCGCCTCCACCACAAGCCTTTGACGCTTTATTGTGTTTATACGGCTGGGATAAAATACAAAATCCTCATAGCCCTCGCAGTGAAGCTTTTCGTAATTCAAGGGCGGGTGATAAAGTGCGGTAGAATCTATATCACAATATTTTTTCAGTCGGTTTGAAGTATTCTGAGCGTTTGTGAAAATATGCTTTGCTTCGGGAATGTATTTTTTATCGCATTCCATTATAAACTGCCTGATCTCCTCGCCGTTTTCCCAGTATTCCACATCACCATAGCCGGAACCCCACATATCATATACCTGTCTGTGCTGATGAAGGAGCCATAAGACCTTATTGTCGTGTTTAACGTAGATAGCGGGAAATTTCATAGCAATAACTCTGTCTATCTTATCGCCGTTTGCTTCTGTGAGATCAATCATTCTCCCGATATTTACAGACTTTACCAATGACTCCCATGGATACCATTTGAATGGAATAGTAATGATGTCTACGATATGACCGCGTTTTTTAAGCTCATCTCTCAGCATTTCGGCGTGTATTTCCGCACCGCCTCTTGCAAATGGCACCTGAACCATAGCAATAGCAATCCTCACTAGGAATACCCCCTTAAACTAATCTTTTGTGCCCCGAAAGTTCATCGGCAAACTTTCTTTCCTTTATAACCATAAGCGCAGCACTTATAACAGAAGGCTCGGAACCGATGTAAAGAACGCCATCTTCAAAATGAAAATCCATTCCCTCCGACAAGCAGAGCCTTGGAAGATAAAATTCCTTTGCCAGCCTAGTGCAGCTGCTTTCCCTGTCTGACGTAATAAGCGCCTCACTTCCAAGAAACCGTGTAAGCAGTCTGTCACCGTCATCAGCATTGATAAACTCAAATTCCTCTGCTGTTCCATAGCCCGCCATCAGCTTTCTGATATACGGTGTATTCTTATCATTGCCCACTATATATATCCTTATCCTGCCGTCATAAGCTCTCTTATAGAGAGAAACGGCATTTATCACCCTTGCAAGCTGATCCTCTGTGCAGCATTCGTCAAGGACAATGCCCATCAGATCGGTTTCGATAAGCTCGCACAAAAGCTCTTCTTCAGGATTTGAACTTTTTATAGTTTCAATATCTGTCATACAGCGAACACCTTACTTTCTTGCGATCACAGCATAATCCTGACTGCCGTATAATAGCTCGGACACTCTCTGCATAGCTTTGTTGAACTCCTCAAAATCAGGCTCGTTCTCCTTGAGCTTCGGTATGCTGAAAGGCAGTCTGCTGCTGTCGGTATAAAGAATATCCACCTGTGAAAATCCTGCTTTTTCGGCAATATATTTCAGCGTGAAAGGATGCACCGGCTTCTGATGGGAAGGATCCATATAAAAGCACTCGGTATAAATTGCCAGCGACCTTGGATTAGGCGTTTCCATAATAAGACAGCTGCCTTTCTCAAGCTTTTCATATGCCATATTGCATATGGTCACTATCTGATCGACGGATATATGCTCGACCACCTGACCGAGGAATATGCCATCGGTGCTTTCCTGACGGCTCAGATAAGCAACGGCGTCATCAAGAACTACGGGCAATCCAAGCGACTTCATATATTCCACATAAGGCTCATACTGATCTACGCCTGTAACGCCCACGTGGTTTTCCGTAAGCAGCTCGGTAAATTCTCCTCTGCCGCAGCCAAGGTCAAGAACCTTTTCCCTGCCTTCAAAATACGGCAGATATACCCTCTGAACAGATTTAATGTGCTCTCTGCTTCCTCTGAAATGATTTTCAAAATCGAAATAATCTATTGAAGAATAAACAGTGGCAGAAGGCACCGCATGAGTGTGATCGGCGGCAGTATCGGAGGAAGTCTTTTCGGCTGTTCCCGCCGTACCCTTTTCCAGCGCATTTATTCTTGATTTTAGGCTGAATACCTCTGCAAGAAGCAGCTGTATTGTTTTCTTGTCATCATTAACATACTCGGAAAGGATACCGTCATAATTAGCCAAAGCCTTGTTTATATCGGAAACATTGCTGCCAATATTATGTGTGTAGCCGTCCAGTTCCCTTATGCTGTTTTCATAGGAAACACTTCTTCTGTCGATCTCCTCCGACAGCCGTGCAACAGCATCGGACTGCTCGGTCAGATATTTTGAATGCGCTTCACTTGCTTTATTCAGTTCGCTGACATTATCCCCTATCTGATGTGTATAGCCGTCCAGCTCTCTGAAACTGTTTTCAAAGGAAGCTGTTCTGTTATCTGCATCCTTTGCCAATTGTGTTATTGATGCAGACTGTTCACCCAAAATCTTTTCGTGATTATCTGTTATACTATTTAAACTGTTGACATTGTCGCCTATCTGATGTGTAAAGGTATCCAGCTCTCTTAAACTGCTTTCCATAGTTTCCGACAGACCTTCAAGTTCTGTGAACCTTTTCTCCGCAGCCTTCGACTTCTCTTCGAGACCCGTGAATCTTTCTTCCGCAGCCTTTGACTCTTTTTCAAGACCCGTAAGCCTTTCCTCCGCAGCTTTCGACTTCTCTTCAAGCCCCATGAATCTTTCTTCCGCAGCCTTTGACTCTTTTTCAAGACCCGTAAGCCTTTCTTCCGCAGCCTTTGACTCTTTTTCAAGACCCGTAAGCCTTTCTTCCGCAGCCTCCGATTGCTCTGTGAGCTTGCTTAACTTACCGTCAAGACCGATATTCTGATGTATAAACTCCGCTGTTCTTCCGTCAATGATGTTTATTCTCTGAGTAAGCCGAGAGCTTACTTTATTTATCTCTTCATCAAAAACAAATCTGCCGCTGTTAAGCTTATCCAGCAAGCGGTAGTTTTCATTTCTAAGCTCATTGATCCTTCTGTTTGCCCCGAAAAGATTCCAAACATATCGTCCACATCTTCCAATAACTGGAATATTCATCAGCTTTTTGCGTCGCATTCTCTTTCGGTATGCTGCATCAAGCCCTGCTATCTCCACAGAATGCTGTTCACCCTCCGGCGAATGCCGCAGCATGAACAGTATTTCAACGGGACTGTATTTATCGGAACGAAGCAACGAAAGGAAGTTATTTTCCCCCTCGGGATCGGGTCTTCTCAAAAGTATACGGATATAAGCGTTTTCTATGAATTCTCGGTCGTGATAACGGTAAAATTCATTAATGTCTATATTGTCAAATCCTGTGAGCACTATACCCCGCTGCTTTGCTTCATCGGAGTTTGCCATAGCTTCAAGAAGCTTTGTCTTGGCTTCCCTGCTGCTGTCTGCGGATAATGCCGCCGACAATGATATCAAGGCTGCTCTTTCGGGAACCCTTCCGAGAATACACATATATGCCATATTTGCAAATCGTTCGCCTTCATAGAGCAGTATCTCGCGGATATTTATTACGCCGTTTTCTTCGGAAGAAATAAATGAGGGAACGATATATTCTAATTTATCCAGACTGTTCTTTTTCTTTTTCAGCTCCCCATAAAGAGCTGCGTATCGCAAAGTATTTTCATCGCAGACATCTAATGTCTTTTTGTCAAATGCTTTATTGCATATAAATTCTGCGCTGTTATCTAAATCAGAAATCATAGCACACCTCTGTGATAATCACATTATTTCATTTTCTTAGCAAGCGGCGTATTGATCAGCATTTACCGAGATCCCATTCATGAGCTATTCTGGTTACACCAATATCGTCTATGTTAGATGTAACAGTGATCATTGCAGCTTCTCTATAATAGTCTATGGGTATTCCTTGCCCTTGCTGGATGGCAAAATCAAGAAGGTATTCGCCCGAGATCAATGAAACATTGGTCAGCTTAATGACCATACTTCCCGATTTTTCCAGCGAAAATTCGGGGAGTCTGTCTATCCTTGTATTGGTGCCGTAGCAGCAAACGCCGTCACGGTTGAATATGCCTATACCGAAAACAGCATCATATACGGGATTCTTTACCTCATAGGAAAGCTCTATCTCAATATCATCGTTTGTACTGAATATCCTGCTTTCCTTTCCGTCAGCCGTGCGTATGCTTATAGCTGTTATCTCGGCATCCTTGCTGCCCCATCTTTTCTTCGGCTCCTCAGGAACAGCCTCCGATTCTGAAGAAGCTTCGGGCTGCCCGCCAACGGGTTGCTCCTCTGATTGCTGCTTGGGCTCTTCCTTTATGACCTGCACCTCGGCATTTTCGGAGGCCTTTTGTTTTTGAATCATATAATCAAGATATGTCATATGAACAGTCTTAGGATCTCCCTCTGCGCAGATGACACCGTCATTTATCCAGAAGGATCTTTCACATATCTGCTCTATTTGTGTAAGACTGTGAGATACAATTACTATCGTGGTACCGTTTGCCTTGATCTCCTTGAGCCTGTTGAAGCATTTATTCTGAAATGCCACATCACCTACGGCAAGTATCTCATCTATCATCAGCACATCAGCGTCTACATTTATAGCCACCGCAAATGCCAATCTCATATACATACCCGAAGAATATGTTCTGACGGGGTTATCTATAAACTCCTCTATTTCGGAAAAATCTATAATTGATTGGATCCTTTCGTCTATTTCCTTCTTTGACAAGCCGAAAATAGCCGCATTTGTGTATATATTCTCTCTTCCGCTCATATCCGGGTGAAAGCCTGCGCCCAGCTCAATAAGGCTTGAAACTCTGCCCTTTATCTCTATGCTGCCCTTGTCGGGGTACATTATTCTGGTGAGCATTTTCAGCATTGTGCTTTTTCCGCAGCCGTTATGTCCCACCAAGCCTATGGCCTCGCCTTTTTTAACGTCAAAGGAAATGCCCTTGATGACCTCATGAGTTTCATATTTTCTTCTTTTGCTGAAAAGGATAGTTTCCTTCAGGCTGTATCCGCGGTCGCTGTATATCCTGAAGGATTTATACACATCGGTCACTTTGATAGCAATATCTTTTTCCATTGTTTTTTATCTCTCCATCAAACGGTTTCCGCAAATCTTCTCTTGAGCTTTGAAAATACTGCAAATCCAACAATAAGTATTACTGCCGATACTCCGCCTGTTGCAAGCAGTGCAGGCACATCGGGAATACTCTTGAAATAGAGAATGTCCCTGTATGCGGTAATTATATGGCACATCGGATTAAGTCTGAAATAAAATGCCCATTGCTCGGGGATAGCGTCTATACCGTAAATAATGGGTGTAAAATACATCCAAGCCATTGTAATGATACCGAGGATATGTTCAAGATCCCTGAAATAAACATTCACTGCCGAAACTATCAATGCAATTCCCAAAGCAAAGATATACTCTACCAACATGACAAGCGGAAGAAACAGCAGTGACAAAGGATTTACACCTATTCCGGAAATTATCACCACAATAAATACCACGATGAACGAATACAGCATATTGACGAAGCAGCTGGTAACATATGATATTGGAAGAACCTCTCTGGGAAAGTATATCTTAGTTATCATATTAGTGTTTGCCAGAATGGAGGTAGCACCGCCCGTCAGTGAAGAAGAAAAGAATATCCACGGTATAAGAGCAACAAACAGAAACAAATAATACTTGTCAACATTTGCCATTCTCATTATTGATGAAAATACTATGGAGTAAACAAGCAGCTGCAAAAGAGGGTTTACAAATGTCCATAAAAAGCCCAGAACCGAGCCCTTGTATCTTCCTCTCAGGTCTTTTCTGACAAGGCTGGCTATCATCTGGCGATATTCATATATTTCTTTTATGGTATGCAAAAGATTATCTCCTTTTCGGATATATTAAAAAATTTTCACGACTTATGTCGAAAATGCAAGCATGAATGGAGGGACAGCTCGAAACCGCCGTCCGCAAAAGCTCACTTTTTCGGGATAAAAAGCAACAAATCCATACTCTTTTATTTTACCACACATAACGTCCGATGTCAAGAAAAATCGATTTTTTTGATATTTATGACATATATTGTCATAAATCGAATAATTATCCTCATATTTTGAACAATGCTGAATGTTGAGAGTTGAGTTTTTGGTGAATATAGCCGAGAACTATTACAGGTGGGTTTATGTGTATATGTATGATCGTTTTCATACATATACACATACGCATATCTTCCCGCACTAAAAAATTTCACATTTAACGACCTTATTATGCAGTGAAGGCGTCATCAGAAGCTGAGCCCGCTTGCTCTTATGCTCCGCAGACTTTGGAGCGATAGAATAAACGTCCGTTATATCCTGCTGAATAGTAATGACCTTTACCTCATTGGACCGTGGGATATTATCCTCCTGAAAGATCTCGGGAGGAACGTCTTACGTCTTTTGGTAGGCTGCGGAAATAAACTGCATTGCGGGATTATTGTTGTTTATAAAGCTTTTCTTTGCCATATCACTTTTTCTTCTTCTCTAAAAGTTCGTCAATAAATGCGCTGTAATCCGCCGCAACGTTTGACTAGGCGGCATAGCTGTAAATATCCTGCCTGAGCATTTGAGCCTCACGAATACTGACAGCCTCTCTTATCTTTGTATCAAACACCTTGGTATCCAGCTTTCCCGCCATCTCCTCCATAATGGAAACGACATCACGGCTGAGGACTGCACGGGGATTATACCTGGTCAAAAGTATACCATTGATGTAAAGGCCGCTGTTGCAGTATTTTTTTACGGGCACAATGGTTTCTCCCAGCTGACCTATACCCTGTATGCTGTAAATATCAGCCTGTGCGGGAATAATATCGCCCTGCTCGGTATGAACAACGGCATCGGCGCCGCTCATCTCTCCAGTAAGAACGGCAAGGACATTTTTCCCGTCGGGCTCTGCTCCGAAGCTGTAGGAGAGATTGCCCTGAGGATCCAAATCCACCGCAAGGACCCTTCTTCCCCTGAGCTTCAGTCCGCTTGTCAGTGCGGAAACGGTATTGGTCTTTCCTACCCCACCCTTCTGGTTGATGACAGCATAAATGTGCATACAACTACTCCTTTTCCCCGAAAATTACAAAGAGATCACGGAATTCATAAGCAAAATCTTATCTTTGAGTTCCGCAATATATAATACCACATCACAAAGCAAATGTCAACCAAAAAAACGCATACACATACGCATATTTATACGCAAGACGGTTCGAGAAATTGGTACTTTGAAAGGTAAAAAAAACACATGACAAACCTATCTCCGACCTTAGCGGGGATATGTGAGAAAGTGGTACCCTTGTTTCGAGTTTTTGGTACCGTACCTTCGAGAAAATGGTACTTTGGCACTTCCCGCAAACGACGTAGCTGCGTCGTTTGCGGGCTATTTTCAAATCGGGTAGATATTGTAGATACTTGTAGACGTTTTTTTTCGCCGTTTTTCTTCGAAAAAACGGCGAAAAAATTCCTGTAAAAGAAAAAAGAAACAGAGTGAAAAACCGTGACTTTTTACTAATATCGGACATAAAGCAACATCATTCGAGAAATTGGTACTTTAAAGGGTAATAAAAACAGGAAAACCGTCATAAAACGGCGGTTTTCACCAAATTACAGACATTGTTCGAGAAATTGGTACTATCTCTGCGAATTGTTGACAGGAGCCTTTTCAGGTGATAAAATGGGAATTAGAACACAAAAAGCATGGGCGGAAAGAGGGAGAAGGCAGTTGACACGGGAAAACGCTATGGAGTATATTAAGGCTCAGTCACCCGAGGCTTTTCTTTTAAAGGCAAAAAAAAGGGGCTTTGTCTGCCCGAAATGCGGAAACGGCACAGGTTCCGACGGTGACGGCATTGTCAAAAACCCTAAGGACGGCAGGTATCATTGCTTCAAGTGCGGTGAAGTCGGTGGGGACATATTTGACCTTATAGGAGCTGCCTTCGGCATAGAAAGCTTTAATTTGAAGTTTGAAAAAGCGGCGGATATTTACGGCGTTAAGGTTGAAAAATATTCGGGGAATTCTTCTTTAAAGGAACCTGTCCTCGTTGCCGACTTACCGCTGTCCGAAAATGACGATATTTCCGATTATTTTGAAAAATGCCGCAAAAATGTTCGGTCTACAAGCTTTTTTCGGACAGAGGACTTTCGCAAGCTACCGTGGAACGTTTCGGCTTGGGCTTTGACCCCGAATTTTCCGAGGGAACGGGCGGTGCTGTCTGGCAGGCGGCGGTTTTTCCCACTTCACGGGATACATATGAGGTGCGAAATGTTTCCGTTGAGCCGAACTCCTCCGATCATAGCCGCAATAAATACCGCAAGCACGGCAAAACGGTCATTTTTAACCTTTCTCCCGAGCTTATGACGGGCAGCCGTCCCCTGTTTGCCTGCGAGGGAATCATGGACGCTCTCAGTATTATTGAGTGCGGCGGACAGGCTGTGGCTCTCGGCAGTGCGTCCAATTACAGGCTTCTGCTGGAGGAGATAGACAGAAACGGCATTTCCTGTCCCCTGATACTTTTGTTTGATGCAGATGAAGCGGGAAAAAAGGCATCTGACAGGCTTTCCGAGGCACTTACCGAGAGAAATGCGGTGTTTTACAACGGTTCTCGGCTGTTGGACGGTCATCACGATGCAAATGTACGCTTGCTTTTTCCGTCGTCCTTATAACAATATTCAACAACGCCAACATCAACGCTGAAATCCCGATTGCAAAGCTCATTGAAAATAACATTCTCCATTATGTGATTTTCTTCCTGCTGACGGAAATTAAGCCTTGCATTGCGAAGCCCTACATCGCTGAAATAATATTTTAGCGGTGAACCTATATATTTTCTGCCTTTGACATCATAACGCTGAGCTATAAAAGCATCAATAAAGTGATTTCGATACATAATGCTTTCGTCATCGTCAAGTGCAAGGCAGATTATGCATTCGTCTGCCACGCCGATGGATTTCAAATAATTCTTGTAGATATTAAAAAGCAGAAATGACTTGCCGCATCTTCTGATACCGGTAATGATTTTCACCAAACCATTGCCCTTTTTGCTTATCAGCTTGTCGAGATAGCGTTTTCTTTCTATCATATCCATCACTCCCATCGAATAATTTTGCGTATTTCTACGCTTTTATTATATGCAGAATGGGGGTGAAATCACAAGCTTGTGTTTTTCTTTGCTATGTATCCTTCTCAACCGCCCTATCCATAGCAATCACCAGCACCTCCGACTGTATCAATGTGTTCAGAGAAGGGTCACCCTCACGAATGCGCATAGTTCTGCGGATCTCCTTTGGAATAACGACTCTGCCGAGGTCGTCGATGCGTCTTACAATGCCTGTTGCTTTCATTTTTCTTATCCTCCAAATCTAAAAATATGCCGTTCTTGTCGGCTTATTTGCAATATTTTTGTAAGTATAGTTTTTGCATTGCAGGCAGGATTATACTTTTGTTTTTGTGAAATTCTGAGGAAAAATTTGCTTGTCACTTTGTTTGAAAATCTACCCATCCAAAAATCAGACAGGGCTGATTCAGCATAAGCCGAATCAGCCCTGTTCATATAGATTTATTTTTTGTTTATGTCAGAAATTGTCATATGCCAAACTTAGCCACCAGATCGGCACACTCCTGCGAGTATACAAAGACCGCAAGGACTTCCTCTCTTGAGCAGCCGCTCTTCAGCTTGCCGATCCATTCCGATCTGCCCTTGGGATCGCCTTCTCTGTCGAAGAATGTGCGGTACATTGTATCCACAAAATCTTCGTCGGAAAGGTTTCTCTTGAGGAATTCTTCGGAGAAGATGAAGTCATATGCCATCTTATACAGATCCCCACCTGCGAGATAGTTTGCCGTGTGGTTATTCAGACCGTCAACGTCATAGGGTCTGTTAAGTGCCTTAGTGTACAGTCTGGATACAAATGCTGTCAGCTTGGGATTTCTGTCACGGCTTTCGGTGAATTCCCATGTTCCCTGTGTGATGCCGTTTTCCTTGCACAGCTTTCCAAACTCGGGGGACTGTGCAAAGCCGCAGAAAACGTGTTCTATGGAGCATCCGTTGTCAAGGATGGCTGTCCAGCTTGCAAGACCCTCAGGGTCTGCTTCTCTGCCGAGAAATGCAAGGTACATTCTCTTGACTCTGTCCTCGTTGGAGAGGGGCTGCTCCATAAACTCGGTGCTGAATACAAAGTCATATGCGACCTGGCATGCAGTCTTGCCGTTCTGAAGGTTGGCGATATGATCCTTCTTGTGTTCATCTCCGCCACGGTTAAGAATGCTCCGATAGAGTCTTTCTACGAAGGACTCAACAGCCTCGTGGGATCCCGTTTTGGGAATGGATTCCGTTCTCATAACATATCCGCACTTTACGCACTTGTATGTCCTAGCACCCTCTGTTGTTTCGGTGGGCTGTATTGTTACCGTTCCGCTGTCCTCGGTATGGGATTCAAAATCGACCTTTTCGGTGCAGCCGGAGCAAGCATACCAGTGTCCTGTTGCATCGGAGGAATATTCAGTCGCAAGGGAATGAGTGTGGTTGAGCTTGGGAACAATCTCCGTCTTTGTATGGTTACATTCGGAGCAAGTGTAGGTCTTGATACCTGTTGTCTGCTCGGTTGCGGGAGTTGTAATAACGCCGTTGTCATAGCTGTGTTCGGTAATGTCGGTCTTATCGCCGCATACGGAGCAAACGTGATAGTGATTATTATCGTTATCGCTTACCCATTCTGTGCCGGGAGTGTGGTGGGCTGCTATTTTCAGACTTTCAAGAGTAACTTCTGTCGCTGCCTGTTCGTCTGCAAAAAGTTTTCCGCAATCGCACTCATAATGTGCTTCTGTTCCGTCTGTTGTGCAGTCAGCAGGCTCTGCTCTGTCAACAAATGTGAGATGATTTTTGTGAATATGTCCCGTTGCAGGACTCATTTCATATCCGCAATCCTTGCAGACCTCGGGCGAGGTTTCCGTTGCGGCAGCATTGGAAGTATGCTCTGCCTTGTCAAGCTCTGCACCGCAGTCGGGGCATTTATGCCAGTGATATGTTTCGTCGGTTTCCCATGCATCAGATACATCAGGGTGTGTGCAATCGGAAACAAGTATTGTTGTCGTGCCTGTTCCTGCGCTGTAATTAGCAGTTGCGGGTGTTCTTGCACTAATTGTGAAGGTCGTTCCGTTTGGTGTGTCGGCAGAAATTACAAAAGAACCGTTTGTAATAGGTGTTTCTGCACCGTTACCGATCTTATAGGAAATTTCGGGTGCGAGAAGATCGTTAAGCGTATTATTGTTCGGGTTCTTCACTTCTGCTGTTACCGTTACGGTTGTTTCCTTTCCCGTGATAGCAGAGGAGGGACTTGCCGTTACCGTAATCTTAGGAGTTGCCGGATTTACGGTTATTGTAACATCGCAGGAGAGCTTATGCTCCGTTGTGCTATAACTGATTCCCGAAATGTTGTTGTAATCATAATTGTTATCATCGTCTACAAGCATATATACCGAAAAAGTGTTATCAGTCACATCAGGCATATAAGTACTGCCCTTTTCCCAAGTCCAGCCTGCGGTAAGACCTGTTTCGGCAAGGGTTTCGCCGTAAGAGATCGCTGTGGGGGCTGTGGGGGGTGTTACTGTTGCAGACTGCTTGTTTATCTTAAAGGTGTAGGTCAGATCAGCTGTTGTTCCGTCGCTCCATACTGTTTTGTCGGGATCTTTCAGAGCAACGGTTACCGTATGAGTGCCTATTTCTGTCTGCTTGTTGCCCGTAACTGTGTAATAAGTGCTTTCTGCAATAGTGTAGGTCTGCTCTAAACCGGTGTAAGTAAATACAGTGGGGTCCTCGGCAGGAATATCGACTACCTCAAGCCACTTGGCATTGGCTGTATCATAGCAATACTTTTTCGCAGTTGTCCCTACGGTTACCACATTGGGATCTGCTGCTGTCTTTGCGGGGAGATATGCGTATATCTTTGCTTCGCCGTTGTGTTTTGAAGGATAATCTTTGCCGTTGATCGTGATAGCTGAGCCGTCTGTGTTTGTGATTTCAAGGAGATAAACATTTTCTGTGCCGTTGGTTGTTGGTGTACAGCTTATTGACGGAGCCTTAACAGAGCCGCCACTTATGATTATATCCGAACCGCTTCCTCCGAAGCCGCCACCGCCTACATCTGCGCCGCCGCTTCTGCCTGTTGCAGAAACAGTACCGCCACTAATGGTTATATTGTTTCCTTTACGAGTCGCTCCGCCGCCTATACCGGCACCGTAATTTCCTCCTGTTGCACTAACATTGCCGCCCTCAATATAAATATCACAGGAATGAAATCCATTGCTGCCACCAATACCGGCTCCAAATGTGCCGCCTACCGCTTCAAGTATTCCCGTACCGTTTGTACCACCTCGGATCTTAAGCCAACCTCCGCTTCGGGGAGTATCGATGTTTCCATTAGGCTTAGTCAATCCTGCCCAATGTAAACCACTTTTAAGAATGTTTGTTGTATTGTCAGCAATAGTGATAATAACATTTCCTGTGCTGACTCCATAATTATTGCCCAAAATTCGGACCGCCGGTGTATCATCATTTGCCGAAACATCAATATTCACCCCTGCAAGGATAATATTTGCGGAAATGCCGTCTGCAACCTCGATACGGTCGGTTGTTGAGCCTGTGTTTGCATTAGCAATAGTAATCGGATTAGCGGACTTGATTGTAAGAACGCCGTTCTCATAGGTGTAGTCTGAGCCGTAAGTCAGATTACCGCCGTTTGTTGCCGTTACGGTGAAAGCAGTGCCGATCTCATGTACAGTTACCGCACATTCGCCGTATATTCCGCTTCCGTCCTTTGCTGCGGCTTTGATGGTTGCCGTACCCTTGCCGACTGCGGTCACTTTTCCGCCGGTATCGACAGTGGCAACAGCTGTATCGGAAGATGTCCATTCAACGCTTGTGTCAGTAGCATTAGGCGGTTGAACATTGGCTATAAGGTTATCAGTTTGACCAACGCTGAGAGTCAGCGTACTTGGATCAACTGATATACTTGTTACTGTTACTTTTGAACCTCCGCAAATCGTACAATCATTATTGCTGTCAAAAGTATGAGTATGATTGCCAACATACTGCTGATAAGCCCCTGCAACGGAAACAACGGGATAACCGCTGATAGTTTCGGGAATATCAAACGTCTGACCATCTGTCACATTGGACATTTGAGTTATGGTGACAGAATTATTGGAAACGATGTATTTTATCTGTGATGTCGTATTGGGAATGGCGTTGGTTCCGATAGATGCATCCTCGGGAAGGAATATGCTTGTAAGGTTTATACAGCCGGCAAAGGCACTGCTTCCAATGGATGTAACGCTGTCAGGGATAGTTATGCTTATAATGTATGTATATCCGACAATTGATGCGGCTCCAATGCAAGAAACAGTCTTTCCATCAATGTTACTCGGTATTATTAATGTTTGATCTGCACCTCTATAACCGTTAATGGTCACAGTACCGTCTGAGTTTTCAGTGTAGTCATAATCACTGGAAGACGCCGACGCCACAATAGCATTTCCGAAGCCGTCAAAAAATCCGTCCCCGACCTCCGCCGGGAATGTGAATGTCGCTGCCATAGCCACAGCCGCCGCAAATGCGGTTATCCGACGGGTTATGCGTTTTGCCTTTTCTTTCTTCAAATTTATCAATCCTTTCTCAAAATAAGAAAACGCCTTTAAAGCCCTTATCAAAAGAGCTTCAAAGATGTTATATTTTTAAATATAAATGTATAGTTATACCCTGCCAGCCTGTCGCACAACTTCATTTTCAGTCAACTCACTTTCATTAAAAATAGTGTGACATTTCTGTTAAGTGTATTCACATTAAAGTATATCATACTCTGTCGAAAAAATCAAGGAAATAATTTGATTTTTGTGACAGATTTGGATTTTTTTGTGAGATTTTTTACAACAATGTACGATTGGTACAAATCGGCTCACACATCGGACAGCTCTCTGTGTCCGAATAAGCTGACAGTATATACATTTATCATCACACCCTCCCCCAAACAGTCCGTGTCGATTTGAAAATGGTATCCATACTAATTATGCCTATTATCTTGCTTTCCATATCTGCAATGGAGTAATATCCAAGCCAGCCCGTTGTATATCTTTTCAGTCTTTGGAGTATACTCTCTATCGACCTCGCCTGTTTTCGACTTGTCAGTTCTCGGATTTTCTCCTTGAACCTCTTAACGCTTTTGCTAAGTATCCTTCTCAACAGCCCTATCCATAGCAATAACCGGCACTTCGGACTGTATCAATGTGTTCAGCGAGTGGTCGCAAACGATTGTAAGCATGGTTTTTGCATTGCAGGCAGGATTATACTTTTGTTTTTGTGAAATTTCGTGGTAAAATTTACTTGATGTGGAACTGTATTCTCGGCAAACTCTCTTGATTTTTCAAAATAGCGGAATACTATTGTGCAAGGCTTATTTCGGGACAGCTGAACACGGTGTTCACAGGCTCGCATTATGAGAAGATAGAAAAGGTGTATTCCATT
>CAMCRP010000039.1 GCA_945877315.1 uncultured Ruminococcus sp.
TAATTATAATAGTATCCCGGAAAGGAGAAAGTACTAATTGCACATAATATAAATTTAGTGCAATTAGAAGTGGTAAAAAAACAATGGCTATAGACAGATCATCAAATCCATACTATTTAAACGATTTCCTTACATATACTAAGGTAATCAAAATACGTTCCGACAGAACTGTTGAAGCGTACTACAACGACATCAAGCTGTTTCTCAAATATCTGAAACGCCTTCGGACAAATATGCCTGCAGATACCAAACTTGAGTCCGTTTCCATCAAGGACATTCCCATTGATATGCTTAAAGACATAACTCTGTCGGATATTTACGATTTTCTTTATTTTGCATCGGAAGATTTAAAAAACAACGACCGAACCCGTGCCAGAAAATCTTCATCACTGCGAGCGTTCTTCAAATATCTGTCAAAACAGGCTCATCTGCTGGATTCCGATCCGCTTAAAGACCTTGAAATGCCGTCCATCAAGCAAAAACTGCCTAAATATCTGACCTTAGACGACAGCGTTAATCTGCTGGAAGCCGTTGCAGATTCTGAGGACAAATATTTTGAGCGTGATTACTGTATTATTACTTTGTTCATAAATTGCGGTATGCGACTTAGCGAACTTGTAGGAATTAATCTGCGGGATATAAATATGGACGAACGAACCCTCAGACTGCTCGGTAAAGGCAACAAGGAACGAATTATCTACATAAATAACGCCTGTGTGGACGCCGTTTCTGCCTATTTAAAGGTCAGACCTAACTCCGAGGCTGAACCAAATGCTTTGTTCCTCAGCAAGCGCGGGACTCGTATCAGCCGCCGCCGTGTTCAGCAGGTCGTGGAAAATGCTCTGAAAATATCCGGTCTTGACAATCGCGGATTATCCACTCATAAGCTCAGACACACCGCAGCAACGCTTATGTACCAATACGGCAATGTTGACACCTTGGTTTTAAAGGACATTCTCGGACATAAAAGCATTGCCACTACCGAGATCTACACACACATTTCAAATGAAAACCTCAAAAACGCCATCGACGCTTCTCCCCTTGCCAATATTACCGCAGGCGGAGATAACGGTAATGACGATAAAGACATGGACGACAAGAACTGATATTATCGCAAAAAATCCGCAGGAGCTTTCCAATTCCTGCGGCTTTGCTGATTTTTTGTTATCAGAATCTCATTTTCTTTTTGAATACAACAATTGACAAGGTTATAACAACGATTGCCCAAACAGCAACAATTCCTGTCTGCGAAAAGCTGTCTGCAAATTCGCCTGCATATGCAAATCTTGCTGCCTTAACTGCGTGGATAAACGGCAGGGCGTTGCACATTTTAGCCAGCGTACCGCCCATAGCGTCAACGTCCATCCAGATTCCGCCGAACATTCCCGAAAATGTGATAATTATCGAACAGATACCGGGTGCGGCATTCTTGTTGAGCAATGTTCCGAAAAGCAGACCAAAGCCTATAAACATTACAATTGACGGTATAGAAATAAGAACCGATGCCAAAATATTGAGAAAATTCAGCGTTACATCACTTGTAATACCCATTATGAGACCTGCAATGCCTGTTATTACAGACTGACCTGCAGATAATACGATCAGCGGTATTATGTAACCAACGATGTAATCTGAGGATCTCATAGGTGATGTGAAAATTCTCAGCAGAAACGCCTGCTGTCTGTCGCCTGAAATAAGCAAAGCCGCAAACAGCATTACAAATGTCAGACCGAAAACAGCAATTCCCGGTGTCAGGTTCTGTATCTGAAACAGCGTCATACCCGCCTGAGGAGGAATGCTGTTATTGATGATAGACATAACGATCAGCATTACAAGCGGAAATCCCAGGCAAAATATCCAGCTAAGGGGATCTCTCATTATCTCTTTAAGATTTCTGTTGGAAAAAATAAGACTTTTCATTTTGTTTTCCCTCAATTCACTGTGATTTTAAGAAATGCCTCTTCAAGGCTTTCCTCGCCTGTTTTCTTCTGCAGCTCTTCAAGAGTACAGAATTCCTTTAGCTTGCCGTCCTTCATAATTGCAATGCGGTCAGCCAGATGCTCCGATTCCTCCATATAATGAGTTGTGATGATGATTGTCATCTTGCCTTTGAGGGACTCAATAACGCTCCAAAGTTCACGCCTTGCCACAACGTCAAGTCCCAGCGTAGGCTCATCAAGGAACAGTATCTTCGGATTCGTAATAAGCGCCATGGCAATACTCAGACGCTTATGCCAGCCACCCGAAAGCTTTCCTGCTCTTGTGTTCAGCACCTTTTTAAGGCTGAACTGCTCGACTATTCTTTCGATATTTTCATCGGCAGTTTTCTTGTCAATGCCGTAAATTCCGCACATAAAGCGAAGATTTTCCTCAACAGTAAGGTTTATGGCAGCAGCATTTTCCTGGGGCGAAATGCCTATCATTTCCTTGACTTCATTACATTGTGTGGTTACGCTTTTACCGTAAACAAGTGCGTCGCCCGACGTGGGTTTTGTCAGGCAGGAGAGCATTTTGATGGTGGTAGTCTTTCCCGCACCGTTCATTCCCAGAAGTGAAATGACTTCTCCATCGTTGATTTTCAGCGACAATGAGTCAACTGCGGTCAGATTTTTATATTTCTTTGTCAAATCGTTGATTTCTACTGCATACATTGATTTTGGCTCCTTTGATGAATTAGTCGTTCGTATCGGTTTCCTGGATTATTTTAAGTATCTCAGCGGTCGCCGAAAGGAAATTGTTCAGTTTGACCATTGCGATTCCCTGAGCTTCATCGCCCATAAGCAGCAGCTTGTCTCCGCTTTTCAGGTCGAATACCTCTCTTGCCTTTTCAGGAATAACTATCTGTCCCTTATCGTCGATTTTTACAACACCAAACATATGCTTTCCTTTGGGAGTGCGGTCATCTTCGGGATTTTTCGCATATAAAACAAGGTCGTCAAGCGTTACTTTATACAGTCTTGATAAGGCAATGCAGTTATCAATATCGGGCAACGACTCACCGCTTTCCCATTTTGCCACCGACTGTCTGGAAACATTCAGCCTTTCCGCAACGTCCTCCTGAGTAAGCTTTGCAGCCTTTCTCAGCTTTTTCAGATTTGATGTGTTCATTTCCTCACCTCTTGATATTATTATAATGTAAATCGCAGTAAACATCAAGCACTTTGTTTTGACAGTAAATGTTATCATCACTTTACAAAATTCGCCGCACTGTCAATCTAATGACAATGCGGCGAAAAAGCGCTTTAGATTATTCAGCAAGAAATGCGTAAAATGCCTTGTAGGTCATAAACACATCAATTTTAGAAACTATCTCAAAGGGAGCGTGCATACAAAGCACAGGAACACCTACGTCAATTACGTCAATATTGAGATTTGCGATATATGCGGCAACCGTTCCGCCGCCGCCAAGGTCAACCTTGCCAAGCTCACCTGTCTGCCAGATAATGTCATTATCGTCCATAAGCTTGCGGACACGTCCAACGAATTCAGCGGAAGCGTCGGAAGTTCCCGATTTTCCTCTTGAACCTGTGAATTTAGTCACAACAACGCCGTAATTGAGGAAAGCTGCATTTCTTCTGTCAACAACATCGGGGAAAGTGGGGTCAAATGCAGCATTTACATCAGCGGACAGACACTCGGAATTTGAGATAACAGTCCTTCCTTTTGCGCCCATACTTTCGGCAATGTCCATAAGGAAATATTTTAGATAGGAAGAACGAAGTCCCGTATTTCCGTCACTGCCTGTTTCCTCCTTGTCTGTCAGAATAACAACAGAGGTCTTTTTCGCCTTCTTGCAGTCAAGGATTGCCCTGAGAGCGGTATATCCGCAAACCCTGTCATCATGACCGTAGGAGCCTATCATGCTTCTGTCAAAGCCAATATCCTTAGCCTTAAATGCGGGAACAGCTTCCAGCTCTGCCGAAAGGAAGTCAGCCTCGGTCATACCATATTTCTTATTGAGAATATCGAGAATGTTAAGCTTAACTCTCTCGCTTGCTTCATCGTCCTTGAATGGACGGGAACCAACCAGAATATTCAGCTCCTCACCCTTGATCCCATCGGAAAGAGTTCTCTTCATCTGCTCCTGCGCAAGATGCGGAAGAAGGTCGGTTACACAGAAAACAGGGTCCTTTTCGTCTTCACCGATATTTACGGTAACCTTGCTGCCGTCGCTGAGAACTACAACTCCGTGAAGTGCCAGAGGAATTGCAGCCCACTGATACTTCTTGATACCGCCGTAATAATGTGTCTTAAAGAGTGCCATTTCATTGTCCTCGTAAAGCGGGCACTGCTTAAGGTCAAGTCTGGGAGAGTCAATATGCGCAGCCGCAATATGAACGCCCTTCTCAATAGGCTCAGAACCGATTATTGCAAGAATAATAGCCTTTCCCCTGTTGTTTACATAGATTTTATCCCCCGATTTTAGCTTCATATCGCTTGTATAGGGAACATATCCTGCTTCAACAGCAAGCTTTTCTGCGTAAATAACAGCTTCTCTCTCTGTCTTAGCCGCATCGAGAAAGCTTTTATATTTCTCGCCGAACTTGTCACATTCCTTGATCTCCTTGTCGCTGAGTTTCATACCGCCGTTCTGCTTCTTGTAGCAGAGCTTTTCCTGAAGCTGTTTTGCGGCACTTGTTTTTTCCTTTGCCATAATTTCAGATCCTTTCAAATTATATGTTATTCCGATTCGGAATATAAGATAGTATATGATTTATAGGCTCTCATAACCTTGTCAACATAGTGAGCTGTGGCAGCTGACGGTATCTTCTCCAATGAAGTGCCGTCTGAACTGTATTCGGGGTCCTTGAGCCATTTGTTGACATTTCCTCTTCCCGAATGATATGCGGCAAGTGCAGTTTCATAATTACCGCCATATTCCTCCAGAAAAAGACTGAGCATATATGTGCCGTATTCGACATTAAGCTCGGGGTCATACATATTGTCAAATGTGGTGACACGCTTGTCGTCCATACGAAACTTTACCCAATCGTAAGCATCGGGCATAAGCTGCATAAGGCCTCTTGCACCTACATCGGAAGTAGCATTCGGGTCAAAGTTACTTTCTGTCTTGACAACTGCGAAAATGAAATTTCTGTCAACATCAAACTGCGCCGAATATTCCGAAATATATTCACTGTAATCAGTAGGATAGATAAAACGCCTTGCAATATCGGGGAGCTTTATCATACCGATAATAACGACGGCAGCCAGCAGAAACGCAGTAAGCTTAATCAGTTTGCGCATTAAAATACTCCTTGACCTTATCGGAAACCTCTTTTGCCTTTTCGATAAGTATTGGTATATCTTTATTGTTTATGATAATGTAATCTGAGCGGTTTCTGAAAAATTCTTCGGTATGCTGAGATGCAAACCGCTTCAATGCTTGCTCCTCTGTAATGCCGTCACGCTCTAAAATTCGCTTTAATCGGGACTCTTTATCGGCAGTTACACTTATTATAAGGTCGCAGAAATCGTCTGCACGGCTCTCAAACAAGGTCGGTGCATCAAGCAGAACATAACGCTGACCGCTTTCCTTGAATGCTTTCAGACGCTCCACTATCTGATATGTAATATACGGATAGCAAATGCCGTTAAGCTGATAAAGCAGTTCTCTGTTTCCGAAAACAATATTCCCCAGCTTTCGCCTGTCAAGAGTTCCGTCGGGACGGATTATATCCTTTCCGAAGCACTCAGCCAGCTGTGACAGACAGGGACTTTCCTTTTCCGTGACCTGCCGTGAAATAAGGTCGCAGTTGACAACTGCAAAGCCGTTTTCCTCGAAAACCTTGCAGACAGTAGTTTTTCCTGCACCGCTCTGTCCTGTCAGTCCGACAACGTGAACATCGTCGCTCATAGCTTTATCACCTCAAATCCCGCCGCCCTCAGCAGCCTGTTATATACCGCAAGTCCTACACCGTTTTTTTCGGGACAATGTGCGTAGACCTGCTCAAATCCTAATTCATCACATTCTCTAAGACGCAGAAAAAGCAGCTGCGCCTGTTCCTCGGAGGTATTGCCGTATGGAACGCACTTTACACCGCAGCGTTCCAATTCGGCTGTTTCCGAAGCAAAGCACATGGCAGCCGTTCCGCTTTTGTTTTTTGAAATAACGTACTCGGCGTATTTCTCGGAGTTCCCTTCAATAATGGTAACATTTGCCTTTGGGGAATAATGCTTGTACTTCATTCCGGGAGATCTGACTATTTCGCCATCGGAAATTGCCTCGGTTATTCCTTTTCCTATAATGACCTCCCCCGCCGCAGAAAGCTCCTCCGGGGAAATAAATCCGGGACGCAGAAGAACTATCTTGTCACCCTCAAAGGAAACGACCGTGGATTCCACGCCTACACAACAGCTTCCGCCGTCAATAATTGCGGGGATCCTGCCATTCATATCCTGAAAAACATGCTTTGCTGTTGTGGGGCTGGGACTTCCCGAAAGATTTGCCGAAGGTGCCGCAATGGGAGTTCCGCAGGCAGCGATAAAACGCCGTGCAATTTTGTCCGCAGGAATTCTTATGCCGACAGTGTCAAGCCCCGCACTTGTAATATCGGGAATACATTCTCTTTTCGGCAGAACCATTGTCAGCGGTCCGGGACAGAACATTTCCGCCAGCCTGTAAGCCGTTTTGGGAATATTATGGGTATACGTTTCAATATCATTCACAGAAGCAAGATGAACTATCAAGGGATTGTCCTGCGGTCTGCCCTTTGCCTTGAAAATGTCCGCAACGGCAGACGGATCAAGAGCATTAGCAGCAAGTCCGTAAACCGTTTCCGTAGGCATACCCACAATTTTACCGTCCTTTATAAGCTGTGCGGCATATTGCAAGTCCTCATCTGAATCGGAAATTATCCGAGTATCGTAAACCATTTTATTATATGCTCCTACGTTTGTAAAAATTAGTTAGACCGTTCCCTGTTCTGCAAGCTTTGCAGCTCGATCGGCAGTAATGAGTGCGTCCACAAATTCGTCAAGATTGCCGTTTAAGACATAATCAAGCCTGTAAAGTGTCAGCCCTATTCTATGGTCTGTAACTCTGCCTTCGGGGAAATTGTAAGTCCTGATACGTTCGGAACGCTTTCCCGTACCGACCTGTGACTTTCTCTCGGAGGCGATTTTTTCGTTCTGTTCCTGCAGCATTTGGTCGTAAAGACGTGTTCTGAGAACCTTCATAGCCTTGTCCTTATTTTTGTACTGGCTTCTCTCGTCCTGACATTCAACGACCATTCCCGTAGGAAGATGGGTAATTCTAACGGCAGACTCAGTCTTGTTAATGTGCTGTCCGCCTGCACCCGATGCCCTGAAAACATCTATTTTCAAGTCTGTGGGATTTATCTCAATTTCAACATCTTCCGCTTCGGGAAGTACGGCAACAGTCACCGTAGACGTGTGAACTCTTCCCTGAGATTCTGTTTCGGGCACACGCTGTACACGGTGAACTCCGCTTTCAAATTTCAGTCGGGAGTAGACCTCATTTCCGCTGAGTGAGAAGCATATCTCCTTGTAACCGCCCAGCTCCGTTTCATTTGCGCTGATGACCTCACTTCTCCAGCCCTTTGAAGCGGCATACATAGAATACATTCTGAATAGAGAATTAGCAAACAGCGCAGATTCCTCGCCGCCTGCACCACCTCTTATTTCAACAATAACATTTCTGTCATCGTTGGGGTCTTTCGGCAAAAGCAGTATCTTCAATTCTTCGGAGAGGACCTCGCACTTTGCCTTGTTTTCCTCAAGTTCCGACTGAGCAAGCTCCTTAAAATCACGGTCAAGACCGCCTTCGTCAAGCAGCTGACGGGCTTCTTCGGCAGCCTTTTCCGCCGCCTGATATTCTCTGTACTTTTCGATAAGCGGGGTGAGATTTTTGTAATCCTTCATAAGCGCAGTGTATTTTGACGAATCGGAAATAACTGCGGGGTCAGAAAGCTTCTCGCTTATCTCATTATATTTCTGCTCTGTGAGCTTTAAATTTTCAAACATTTTTTACTGTTCCTTTCGTAATTATTTTTTTACGAAAAAACAGCTAGGGTTCTTCCTTTTCTCTGATAATGCTTTTGATATTCTTTTCTATCTTGCTTCTGGCGATCATAAATTCTCTGCCGCAGCCTGTGCATCGAAGCTTGAAATCCATTCCCGAACGCAGAACGAGGAAACTGTCTGCGCCGCATGGGTGTTTCTTTTTCATTTTAAGAATATCCTCAGGTCTTACGTCCATTTTTTTCACCTCACACACGATTCAAAAAATACATAACTGCATACATTTTTATTATACCATTTTTATACCTAAAAAGGCAATTGTTTTCTGCAATATTTAATAATTTTTTTGCAATAATAGCAAATATGATACCAAATATAAAGCTTATCATTCAAAATGCTATAAGAAAGGATAAAAAATATGAAAATAACAGCAGAATTTGAAAGCACCGACACCGCCGAAAGAGCTTGTACAGCATTAAAACGCAGCGTCAGCGGAATTGTCGGCATAAACATCAAAGAAAAAGGCGGACGTTTTCAGAACACAAGCTACCGCATTTACCCCGCGTACAGTCCCGCAAGTGGAAATCTGTCCTACAACCATATGACCGCCGTACAGGTACCCGAACGCTCCTACGACGACCTCCTTGAACCGCAGCTTTCAAATGCAGTTACTCTTGAGATTATTTGCTCCGAGCAAAGCCGAAAGCCCGTAACATCGGCACTGATAAACTACGGCGGTATGTCGGTAAAAAGTTTTTAGTCAAAAACCGAATAGCGGGAAAATTTTCCTCATATATTCTACTATGAATTCGGCGGATTTCCGAAGTGCCGATTTTTCGGTACTTCGGGAAAATACTCTATGGAGGTACAAAATGAGAAAATTCAATCCCGAGGGAACACTTATCAACACACCAGAAAACCGCAGTTATCTGCGTTCACAGCGAGGTCTGGAGGACGCTATGGCAAAAGGAAGGATACTTGAAGCCTACACCCTGCTTTGCGACAGCAATCACAATCTGATAGTAGATTTGGGCTGTATGAAGGGAATTATCCCGAGAATAGAAGGCGCAGCAGGCATTGAAAGCGGTGCAACCAAGGACATTGCACTGATAACAAAGGTCAGTAAGCCCGTAAGCTTCATTGTAACAGGCTTTACGCAGGACGAACAGGGCAATCTGATGGCGGTTCTGTCCCGCCGAAAGGTGCAGGAGGACTGCATTTCCGAGTACATATCCCGCCTTGTACCGGGAGATGTCATTCCCGCAAGAGTCACACATCTGGAACAATTCGGAGCGTTTGTGGACATCGGCTGCGGAGTGCCGTCCCTGATTCCTATTGACGCTATTTCCGTGTCAAGGATATCCCACCCAGCAGACAGATTTAAGGTAGGACAGGAAATAAGAGTTGTTGTCAAAGCAGTCAAGGACGGCAGAGTTTGGCTCTCCCATAAAGAACTGCTGGGCAGCTGGGAGGAAAATGCTGCAATGTTTTCCGCAGGTCAGACAGTTTCGGGAATAGTCCGTTCCGCTGAAAGCTACGGCGTGTTCATCGAGCTTGCGCCCAATCTTGCGGGACTTGCAGAACCGAAAGATAACCTTTTCCCGGGACAAAATGCAACAGTTTACATCAAAGCTCTCATTCCCGAAAAAATGAAGGTAAAGCTTATTATCGTCGATCTTCCCGAGGAACGCACCGAGCTAAAGCCTATCCGATATTTTAACGATGCAAGCCACATTGACCGCTGGGTATATTCCTCGGAAGCATCGGGAAAGCTGATACAAACAATATTCTGAGAATCACTTTTCCGCTTCTTCAAGTATTTTTTTACGATAAGCCGCTGCTGCCATTTCGGTCTTGTTCTCGCCGAAATGGTAGTAGACCTTCCCTTTCAGCTTATCGGGCAAATACTGCTGTTTAACATAATGATTTTTATAATCGTGGGGATAGAGATAGTGCTGTCCCCTTATTTTTGCGTCCTCGCCATCAAGGTGGACATTCTGCAAATGACGTGGGAAATCTCCGAAGTCACCGTGCTGTACATCGGCAAGGGCTTCGTTAATCGCCATATATGCCGAATTCGATTTAGGAGCGGTAGCAAGCAGGATAACAGCGTTTGCCAGCGGTATCCTTGCTTCGGGCAGGCCCAGCTGCAATGCGCTGTCAACACAGGCTTTGACGATTGGGATAGCCTGCGGATATGCAAGCCCCACGTCCTCAGCGGCAATAACCAGAAGGCGTCTTGACAGAGAAATAATGTCCCCCGCTTCAATCAGTCTGGCGGCATAGTGGATAGCGGCGTTTTCGTCCGAACCTCTAATTGACTTCTGCAATGCGGACAAAATGTCGTAATGCTGGTCGCCGTCCCTGTCATAACGCATATTGCTTCGCTGAGTAAGTGCTTCGGCAGCGTCCAATGTTACTGAAATCTTGTCCGTGTTTTCGGCAGCCATAACGCAAAGCTCGGCAATGCTCACAGCCTTCCGCACATCTCCACCGCAGCCCCTTGCAATGTATTCGGTCGCTTCGGGAGAAACCTCTATCTCCGTTTTCATCTCGTCGGATAGAATTGAAAATGCCCTGTTTACCGCAGGAAGTATCTCCTCTGCCGAAACAGGCTTGAACTCAAACACCGCAGAACGGCTGATTATGGCATTGTAAACGTAGAAATAGGGATTTTCCGTTGTAGATGCAATAAGCGTTATCTGACCGTTTTCGATGTATTCTAGGAGCGACTGCTGCTGTTTTTTGTTGAGATACTGTATCTCGTCAAGGTAAAGGATAACGCCGTTGATACCGTCAAATGTATTGGTGTCGGCGATAACTTCCTTTATATCTGCCACGGAAGCGGACGTGCCGTTGAGCTTATGCAGCTTCTTTCCCGCTGCTTCGGCAACAATTCGGGCGACCGTTGTCTTTCCCACGCCCGAAGGCCCGTAGAATATCATATTGGGGATATTTCCGCCTTCGATTATCCTTCTGAGATATTTTCCTTTTCCAAGGATATGAGTTTGTCCCACCACCTCGTCCAGAGTTTTGGGACGTATTCTGTCTGCAAGAGGTGCGGACATTTTTATCACGACCTTTTATATTTATACGCATATTTAGATAGTCTAAAAATAAATTAGTTATAAAATTCATTTTGAAGCTTTCTTGTTTATCTTCTTATGTCTTCATTAACATTGTATGGTATTGGTTCCGGATGTTCACTTTGTAATCTTCCTATTTTATCACAGATAATATCGTACAAATTATCTTCTGTGTAAGCGATTTTGTTTGGATCGGCTTCTTCGTCGCTTATCACACCATCATAAACCTTTTTAGCATAAAAACCACAATCTTTCAAATGTGTCATAATAGCTACGATCTCTTGCTTTTCTTCTTCAGAGAAAATATTTTGCTCTAATAAAGACTTGCTGATGAAATCACAAAAATAGGAATAATCTTCGTCCCAGTTAATATTGCCGTTATCTTGTGCTTCATATCGAATTTTTTCAATTTCTCTCAATAACTCGCCCTGTAAACATTCAGCTTGTCCTCTTTTGGGAACGTAGTTTTTCCATATATATTTACACTCAACAGAATATTGCTCCGAATATTTCATAGAGATTAATTCTTCTATGGAAACAGCTTTCGATTTCTTGTTCTTAAAAATATCAAATAATCTCATTGTGTTATCCCCCACAAATTTCGATTGTCAAGCCGAAATAAAAAGTTCCCCGATAAAAACGGGCAGAAGACGAACCGCCTCCTGCCCTCGAAAGTCAAAGTAAAAATTATTCGTAAAGAGGGTGCTTCTTGCAGATTTCTGTAACGCCTGCACGGATAGCATCGGCATTCTTATCGAAATCCTTAGCTGCAAGATACATAAACTCTGCGATCTTGTCCATATCGCCTGTGTCAAGACCTCTTGTGGTAACAGCGGGAGTACCTACTCTTACGCCGCTTGTGATAAAGGGCTTCTGGGGGTCGTTGGGGATAGCATTCTTGTTGACGGTGATATAAACCTCGTCAAGACGATGCTCGAACTCCTTGCCAGTCAGTTCGAAGGGACGAAGGTCAACCAGCATAAGGTGATTGTCCGTACCGCCCGAAACAAGGTCAAAACCTCTGTCAAGCAGACCCTTTGCAAGTGCCTGTGCGTTTGCAACGATGTTCTTGCCGTACTCCTTAAACTCGGGCTTGAGAGCCTCACCGAAGCAAACAGCCTTGCCTGCGATAACGTGCATAAGAGGACCGCCCTGTGTTCCGGGGAAAATAGCGGAGTTTATCTTCTTAGCAAGATATTCGTTGTTTGTAAGGATAAGTCCTCCTCTGGGACCTCTCAGTGTCTTATGGGTTGTAGTTGTGGTAATATCTGCATAAGGAACGGGCGACTGATGCTGACCCGAAGCAACCAGACCTGCAATATGAGCCATATCAACCATCAGATATGCGCCGACTGCTCTTGCAATCTCGGAAAGCTTAGCAAAATCAATTGCTCTGGGATATGCAGAAGCACCTGCTACAATAAGCTTGGGCTTGCACTTGTTAGCCTCCTTGTAAAGAGCCTCATAGTCGATAAATCCGTCATCATTTGTGCCGTAAGGAACAAAATTGAAGTATTTACCCGAAATGTTTACGGGAGAACCGTGAGTAAGATGTCCGCCGTGAGCAAGGCTCATACCCATAACAGTATCGCCGGGGTTAAGCAGAGCCATATAAACAGCTGTGTTAGCCTGTGCGCCCGAATGTGCCTGAACATTTGCAAACTTTGCGCCGAACAGCTTCTTAGCTCTTTCAATAGCAATGTTCTCAACAATGTCAACGTCCTCACAGCCGCCGTAATATCTCTTTCCGGGATAGCCCTCTGCGTACTTGTTGGTAAGCACAGAACCCATTGCAGCCATAACTGCGGGAGATACGATATTCTCGCTGGCAATAAGCTCCAGATTTCTGCGCTGTCTTGCAAGCTCCTTGTTCATAGCCTCTCCAACTTCGGGATCGACAGACTGAACATAGCCTATAGTGTCCATAATATCACTGTACATTTTAAACTGCTCCTTTGCATATTTATAAACAAGTATATCAATATTATACTACACTAAAAAAGAAATTTCAACCGTTTCAGCAAATTTATACGAAAAAATTTACAATAGTTTTTATTCAATAGCAACAATATTCTGTGCAAGACGGCATTTGCACAAGATTTCTTCCTTGCCCTCCGAAAGCTTTAGCAGATGCTTTCCGTCGGAAACGATAAGCGAGCCGTCAGCTGTAAAGGTATAATCCATTACACCACTGCGAACGATCTCTTCCTCTCCCAGATGATCTCTGCGGACAAGCTGCCAGCTGTGAGGAATGATGCCCGGGTTTTTGTCGCCGTGCCTGCGGTTTTCCTTTTCCGATTTTTCAGCATTAATGATATTTCCCGCAATAAACAGCTCCTTGTCGTCCTTCTGCTTGGCTTTAAGCGGATTATGGAAGCTTTTCCCGTCTGAACTTAACGATTCACCGCCGAACATTATGGAAAACGCATTAAGAAAACCGCCTATTGCCTTGATTATCCTTACGGGAAAAAGCAGAAAATCAAGCCAGAAATTGCCGTCATTATCCGATTTATAGGGACGCTTTATGTAATAAATAGAGCCGTCCTTTCCTATTTTCGGACAGATATAGTCAACCGTTTCCGAACTGCAAAGCTCAGTCATTTCATTCTTTTCAAAGCTGTAAACAGAAATTCCTCTGGGAGATACGGCAGCTGCGATGCCCTGACTGTTTCTGCCTATGCCAGCAGTGCTGAAATAAAGCTCTTTTCCCGTTTCAGACCAGCAGGGACATTCTTCTATGGTATCGCCGTCTGTGAGCTCGGTCAGATTTCCCGATGAAAGATCGTAAACGGAAATATGCCTTGTTCCCCCGCCGTATTCAACGGAAATAGCAAGCTTCTCATCACGGCAGTCTATTTCAAGGGCTGAAAATTCTGTGCGGCGGTGATATGATTTTCATCGCCGTTTTCCGACTTATAGTAAAGTCCGCCGACCTCTCCTGTCAGCACGGAATAGATAAGCCTTCCGTCGGGAGCGGCAGTTAGTCCGCAGACGTAAGCATTTAGCTCTTCGTTGTCGGAAGGATTTCTGAGTGTACCCGTAAATGCTGCACCTGTACCCGAATGTTTCCACTCGCTTTTTTGCCTTATTTCCGAAATATTCTTTTTGTAAGTTTCAATCTTTTGGCTTATAAATTCCTTCGGCTCGGATTTTATGTCGGTCACATACATTTTGTTTTCAGATGTATAATAAACTTTCATAATGCACCTCTGTCATATTTTTTCGCCGTTTTTAAATATTTCTTTGAATTCCGAAACATTTTCATTGGTCACAAGCAGGATATTATATTTGCCACCGTTTTCGTAAACAGCAGCGTAATGGTCGGGATTATCAATATCTGTGTAAATATCCGCATAAAAATAGTTCTCGCGATAGTTGTCAAAGTCTGTGACAGATACTCTTATTTCCTCGGAAATATCTCCGAATTCAAAGTTAAGAAAGCTTTCTGCCGTTTCCATAGCCTCGTCTTTGTCAGATGCCGTGAATTCGTACACAAGCTTTGTCATTCCCTCGCCTTTTGTGTATAACATTGTTCCGCCGCAAAAACGATAATCCTCGGTCGGACTGACCTCCGCCAGTTCGGAAACTATACTTGTGTGCGTATTGTCAAGCTCATGAAGCATATACAAATATTCGCTGCTATAGAAAAACTTGAATGTCTTAACGCTTACATAGCCCATCGCATATATCAGGATACATATGACTGTGTAAAGAAAATTCTTTGCAGGACTTTCACGGGGACGGTCAGGCTCGCTCTCGGCAATAGCTTCATCTTCTTCAATATTTTCAATAATCTTTTCGTTATTTTCCATTTTAATCTCCGTAAAATCAAAATAATTGTATAAAATATTATATCATACGCCTTTGATTTAGTCAATATTTATAGTGCAATTTAAAAGATATTATGTTATAATATAACTATATCAAAATTTTATCGGAGGAAAAATGAACAGCGAAATTAAATTTAAGGTAAACTGGGACAGTGTCAGCGGCGTATTTGCCGTTCCTAATGAGGCTGTCGATTACATAAAGCTTGCAAACGAAGCAGCAGTCAAGGTGCTTCTTCTCCTTCTGAGATACGGAAAGGACTGCACCGCCGCAAGGATAAAAAATTTGCTTGGCTACAGCGAGGAAACCATAGAGGACGCACTTTCCTACTGGGAACAGCTGGGAATGATAGTCAGCACTGAAAAGTCAAAGCCCATAGCTGCACCTCAGCCCGAAAAGGTCCGTGAACAGCCCAAACAGGAAGAAAAGCCGAAGGAGCTTCCCGAACAGCCCAAGCTTTCGCCTACCCGCACGCTGACACCGAAGGAGATCGCAGAAAGAATCGAATCCTCACAGGAGATATCGTTCCTGTTTTCCTCGGCGGAGGCTTGTCTGGGCAGAATGTTAAATCATACGGAGCATCGTTCGCTTATATGGATAGTGGATTTTCTGGGACTGCCGCCCGATGTCGTGCTTATGCTTATCGAATATTGCAAGAGCATCAATAAAACAAGTATGCGTTACATCGAAACAATTGCTGTTTCCTGGCAGGAAAAAAGTATATATACTCACGAAGCTGCCGCAGCGGAAATCGAAAATATGGCAAAAAGCCACACTCTTTCCTGTCAGGTCGCTTCAAAGCTGGGGCTTAACCGAAGCCTTATCTCTAAGGAGCAGAATTTTGTCAACGAATGGTCCGCAAGGGGCATTACCATTGAGCTTATCACTTATGCTTACGAAAAAACTGTCGAAGCTATCGGCAAGCTTTCCTTTGCATATATGAATAAGATAATTCTCACATGGCTGGAAAACGGTCTGAAAACTATTGAAGATATCGACGAATTCGATGCGGGAAAGAAAAAGGAGCTCTCGTCACAGCAGGCGCAAAAAGATAAGGAAAGCCATTCTTATGACCTTGATATGTTTGATGCGTTTGCGCTTGAGCACACTCCAAAGCTCAAAGGAGATGAAGAATAATGGGTTACAGCAATACTGCTTATGAACGTGCCGAAGCGGAGATAAATTCCCGCAGAATCCGCTCCGAAACCGAGAACAGAACGAGGATCGAAAAGATCGAAGCAGAAATTCCCGAAATAAAAGAGCTTAACCGTCAGCTTTCCGAAACAAGCGTTGACCTTGCAAAGCTTATACTAAAGCATGACGGCGATATGCAGAAAAATCTCGAACGCCTTCGTGAAAATAACCTGTATTGTCAGCGGAGCATTGGTGAGCTGCTGTTGGAGCATGGCTATCCCAAGGATTATCTTGACGTTAAATATGTCTGCCCCATCTGCTGTGACAGAGGTGTTACAGGCGGTTCACGCTGCGTTTGTTTCAGCGAGCTCTTGAATAAATTCGCCGTTGAGGAGCTGAATATCAATTCAGCTATGAAGCTTTGCAGCTTTGACAGCTTTTCTCTGGAATATTATCGTGGTAAGACTGACAGCTCGGGAATTGACTGTTTCAGCAAAATGAGTGATATTTTCGGCTATTGCAAGCGTTATGCTCAGACATTTTCCCAAAATTCACCGAACATTTTTATGATCGGAAAAACGGGGCTGGGTAAAACTCATCTTTCTCTTTCGATTGCGAAAACTGTCAGCGAAAGAGGATTTATCACAGCATATGGCTCAGTCCTAAACTTCCTTCGTTCAATTGAAGCAGAGCATTTCGGACGTGCCGACGATCCCCGTGCGGACACACTGACAGTGCTTCTTAATGCAGATCTGCTTATCCTTGATGACTTAGGCTCGGAATATGATTCATCATTTTATGCCGCAACCATTTACAATATCATCAATACAAGGATAAATCAGGGTTCTCCGACTGTTATCAGCTCCAATCTTTCCTCGGCAGAGCTGCAAAAAAAGTACAACGACCGAATTATTTCAAGAATACTCGGTACATACGACCTTCTCAGATTTGTGGGCGAGGATATTCGCCAGATAAAACGTCTTGAAAGCGTCAACAAGTAAAAAACCGTCACAGCTAAAATTTTGAAGCTGTGACGGCATTTTTTATTCATTTACAAGACGAGTAACAATTTCCTTCATAAGTCCGGGGTTTGCCTTACCCTTTGAAGCCTTCATACACTGTCCTACAAGATAGCCGAGAGCGTTTGTCTTGCCGTTCTTATAGTCGTTGATTGACTTCTCGTTTGCAGCCAGAACTTCCTTTGCAATTGCCTCCAGAGCGGAGGTGTCGGAATTCTGGGACAGACCCTTTTCTGCAATTATTTCGGCAACCTCCTTATCCTCTGCAATAATTGCTTCGAATACCGTCTTTCCTGCCGAATTGGAGATGGTTCCCTTTTCAATCTCGGCAACAAGGTCACAAAGTCTTGCAGCGGTAAGAGGAGTGTCAAGAATGCTCTTTCCCGTATCGTTCATATACTTGGAAATGTCCGCAAGTATCCACTTTGCAATGCTCTTGGGACTTCCCTTACCTATTTCTACGCAAGCGTCCATGAGTGCGGCACGGTCAAGGTTTTCAACGATAAGCGAAGCATCGACACGGCTAAGTCCCATTGTCTGAACATATCTTTTAAGCTTTTCATTAGGCAGCTCAGGCAGAGAATCCTTCAGTTCCTTGACCTTATTTTCATCAACTACAATAGTCAGCAGGTCGGGTTCGGGGAAATAGCGGTAATCCTGTGCGTCCTCCTTCGAACGCATAGAAATACTCATTCCCTTTACATCGTCCCAGCGGCGTGTTTCCTGAGTAACCGTGCCGCCGTTTTCCAGAATTTCTATCTGACGCTTAGCCTCGTACTCAATGCCTCTTACAGCAGCGGAGAAGCTGTTTACATTCTTCATTTCGCAGCGTGTACCGAACTTGTCCGAACCCTTGGGACGAACAGAAACGTTTACGTCGCATCGGATAGAACCCTCCTGCATCTTACAGTCGGAAATGTTGATATACTGGAGAATGGACTTGATGGTTTCCAAATAAGCTTTTGCTTCGGCAGAGCTTCTCATATCAGGCTCGGAAACTATCTCAATAAGAGGAACGCCGCAGCGGTTAAGGTCTACCAGAGAACCTGAGAAGGAATCATCATGCAGAAGCTTCCCTGCGTCCTCCTCAATATGAATTCTCGTTACGCCAATGGTTTTCATAGTTCCGTCATCAAGCATGACTTCCAGCTTGCCGTTCTGACAAAGAGGAACCTCTGCCTGAGAGATCTGATAAGCCTTAGGCAGGTCGGGATAGAAATAATTCTTTCTGTCCTGCTTGCAGACGTTGTTTATTGTACAGCCTAGAGCGTGTCCCATTTTAATGGCATACTCTACGACCTTTTCGTTAAGTGTGGGCAGAGTTCCGGGCATACCCATACAAATGGGGCAAACCTGAGTGTTTACCTCCAGACCAAATGCGTTTTTGCAGTCACAGTATATCTTTGAGCGGGTATTAAGCTCTGCGTGGACTTCAAGTCCGACTACTATCTCATAATCCATTATCATTCAGCTCCTTTCAGACAATTTTCGGGATACTGCCGAATCCGCCTACAAGGGTTTCATAAGCGTTTGCAGTATCAAGCAAGGTCTGCTCTCTGAAATGTCCGCCGATAAGCTGCATACCGATAGGCATACCGTTTGCAGTCTTTCCACAAGGAACACTGATTGCTGGCAGACCTGCAATGTTTATGGTAACCGTACAAATATCGGTAGCGTACATTTTCAGAGGATCGCCCATATTCTCGCCTATCTTGAACGCACCGCTCGGAACTGTCGGTGTTGCAATAACATCAACATCGGCAAAAGCTTCGGAGAATTCAGCCGAAATTTTCTTCTGCATAAGCTTTGCCTTCTTATAATAAGCATCGTAGAAACCGCTGCTGAGCACAAATGTACCGAGCATGATCCTGCGCTTTACTTCGTCGCCAAAGCCTTCACTTCTTGTCTTTTCGTACATATCAATAAGGCTGTCATAGTTTTCTGTTCGATAGCCGTATCTTACGCCGTCAAATCTTGCAAGATTTGAAGATGCTTCTGCGGAAGAAATGATATAGTAAGAGTTGAGAGCATAAGCCGTGCTGGGCAGAGAAATTTTCTTGACCTCTGCGCCGTTCTTTTCAAGAAGCTTAACAGCCGCCATAACAGCGTCCTTGACCTCTGCGTCAATACCCTCGCCGAAATATTCATCGGGAATACCGATTTTCAATCCCTTAACGTCATTTTTAAGATTTGCCGCATAATCTGGATATGCAATATCTTTAGAAGTAGCGTCCATTCTATCGTGACCGCAGATAAGCGATTGTAACATTGCAACGTCCTTTACGGTGCGTCCGACAGGACCTATCTGGTCAAGAGATGAAGCGAACGCAACAAGTCCGAAACGTGAAACGCTGCCGTAGGTAGGTTTAAGACCTACTACTCCGCAGTAAGCGGAAGGCTGACGGATTGAGCCGCCCGTGTCGGAACCGAGTGCCACAATGGCTTCTCCCGAAGCAACAGCAGCAGCCGAGCCGCCCGAAGAACCTCCGGGTATTCTTGTGAGGTCGTGGGGATTCTTGGTTTTCTTGAAATAGGACGTTTCCGTTGAAGAACCCATAGCAAATTCATCCATATTAAGCTTACCCGTAACCACCATTTCAGCACCGTTCACCTTGTTCATAACCGTTGCATTGAAGGGCGGAACGTAGTTATAAAGCATTTTAGATGAGCAGGTCGTAAGTATTCCCTTTGTGGAAATATTATCCTTTATTCCGATGGGGATACCTGCCAGAGGGTGCAGCTGCTTTCCCTCAGCTATCATTTCATCTACCTTTTTAGCCTGTTCGCGGGCAGATTCCTCACAAACGGTAACATATGCTTCAACGGAAGCTTCTGTTTTGCCGATACGTCCGAAAACGGAATCGGTAATTTCAGCAGCACTGCACTCCTTTGCTTTTAGCATCTCAGACAGTTCAAACGCTGATTTTTCGTAAAGTTCCAAATTATTCACTCCTTAATCCACAATTTTGGGAACAACAAGACAGCCTGCCTGCACCTGAGGCGCATTCTTCATAAGCTGCTCTCTTGTGTATTTGTCAGTAACTTCAACGTCCTCTCTAAGCTTCATTGGATTGTTTACATCGAGGGTAAGTGTGTCGTCAATATCCGGCATCTGCTCCACCATATTTACGATGGACTGCATATCCTTTTCAAACTTCTCAATTTTGTCGTCCTCGATTCTCAGACGTGAAAGCTTTGCAATATGCTTTATATCAATATTCAATCAAATTCATTCCTTTCTTTGTAAATAATACATCTCGGCAGTTTATAGGTCTGCCGAAAACATCTTCGTTTAGTTCACCTTTAAGATACTGAGTTTCATATTGTAGCATTTTCAGCTTATCAACACCGACAATTTCAGCTATTTCCATTATCTCAAAAATGAATCTTTTATAATATTTGTCAACATCTATTTCCATTGACATTTCAATCAAATTGATAAGAATGTCAAGCGTCACAACTATTTCCCAGCGTGCATTCAGATAAAACTCCAGAAGCTTCTTTTCAGTTTCTGAAAACTGCGACATATCAGACAATTCAAGTGCTCTTTTAAAATGCGGACATTTATAGTAATGTGAGCATACCTTTGCATTAGTTTGGCGGTATCTGATAACAGAAACATTTTCATTGTTGAAATTCCTGTCCCGCTGTATATCCTTGCCATTAAAATCAGTGCCTTGCAGATAACATTTATAACATGATTTATTGAAGCCCTTGAATCGTGACAGATCAATAAGTGTATGGGGCGGATAAAACCTTGTGCTTTCTCCAAACTGCGGCAGATACCGAAAATCCTCTGTGTATCTGAAAAGCTGTTCAAAAGCAAACATCCACCGCTGAGGTCTGTCCCCTGCTGCAATTATAATATCACGGAAAAACTGTACGCCTGCAACTACTGTTCCAATAACAGTCATACCGCTGAACTTTTGGAAAAGCTCACTGTCCATAATGTCACCCCGATGTCATTTCAAGCAGATCCGCTTCGGAAATAATGTTAAGTCCAAGCTCCTGTGCCTTTGTCAGCTTGCTGCCTGCGTCCTCACCTGCAAGAACATAGGTGGTCTTTTTGGAAACGGAGGAAACAGCCTTGCCGCCGTATTTGACTATCAAAGCTTTGGCTTCATCTCTTGTCATTGTAGGCAATGTTCCCGTAAGGCAGAAGGTCATTCCCTCAAAGCGTGCATCAGCCTTTTCTGCAGCCCGATATTCCATCTTGACTCCGAGATCTCTCATTCTCTCGACCAGATGAACAAAATGCTCCTCCGAGAAAGCCTTGACTACGTTTTCCGACATAACATCTCCGAAACCGTCTATCTCCGAAATCTCTTCGGCAGACGCATTCATTATTGCATCAATGCTGCCAAATTTTTCGCAGAGAAGCTTTGCTGCGGATTGTCCCACATTTCGTATTCCCAAAGCAAAAATTACTCTTTCAAGGGAATTATCTTTGGACTTTTCAATGGCATTTACAAGGTTCTCGGCGGATTTTTTCGCAAACTTGTCAAGGCTGAGAAGCTGTTCGGGTTTTAATTCGTACAGATCGGCAACCGATGAAATCAGCTTACTTCCGATAAGCTGTGTCACTATGGCAGGTCCCAGACCGTCAATGTTCATAGCGCCCTTGCTAGCAAAATGGATAACATTTCTGATAAGCTGTGCGGGACAGTCAACATTCGGGCATCTCAGTGCCGCTTCGTCCTCGTTGCGGACAGCCTTTGTTCCGCAAACGGGACAAAATTCGGGCAGATAATAGGGCTGAGAACCTTCCGCATGGCTGACAGACTTAATAACCTCGGGAATGATCTCTCCTGCCTTTCTGACAAGAATGGTATCCCCCAAACGAATGTCCTTTTCAGTAATAAACTCCTGATTATGCAGTACAGCACGGCTAACACTTGTTCCGGCCAGCAGCACCGAATCGAAAACCGCAACGGGAGTTATAGCACCCGTACGTCCCACATTTACCTCGATTTCCCGAAGAACAGTTTCCTTTTCCTCAGGCGGGAATTTGTATGCAACAGCCCATTTAGGAACCTTGGAGGTTGCACCCAAGCGATTTCTCAAAGCAAAATTATCTACCTTGATAACAACGCCGTCAATATCAAAGGAAAAACGGCTTCTCTCATTTCCGATATACTCGATCCTGTCAATGATCTCATCGGAAGAACTGAGCTTTTTATAATCCTTGATGACCTTAAAGCCACATTCGGCAAGAAATTCAAGGGACTGCTTGTGGGAAGTAAGCTCCACGCCCTCTATCTGCTGGATATTGAACACAAAAATGTCCAGCCCACGCTTTGCAGCGATCTTTGGGTCCTTTTGTCTGAGCGAACCTGCTGCCGCATTTCTGGGATTTTTGAAGGGCTGTTCGTCATTCAGCTCCTGCTGCTCAGTCACCTTTTCAAAGCTTTTCAGCGGCATATAGACCTCGCCCCTGACCTCCAGAAAAGGCACATTTTTCTTAAGCTTAAGCGGTATTGAACGGATAGTCCTGAGATTTTCCGTTACGTCCTCACCGATAAATCCGTCACCTCTGGTGGAACCTCTGACAAATTCACCGTTTCGGTATTCAAGAGAAACGGAAAGCCCGTCAATTTTCGGTTCAACGACAAAATCAACATCGGGAGCGGCTTCACGGCATTTCATAACAAATTCCGCAACAGCTTCATGAGAGAAAACGTCCTGTAAGCTGCCCATCTGAACTGTATGAGTTACCTTTTCAAAGATGTTCAGAGCCTGTCCACCCACACGCTTTGTAGGCGAATTCGGGTCCTCCAGCTCGGGATATTTTTCCTCATAGTCTTTCAGCTCCTGCATAAGCATATCGTAGCTGTAATCGTCGATCTCAGGGTTATCCATAACGTAGTAAGCGTAATTGTGATGTTCAATTTCCGCTTTCAGTTCATTGACCCTTGCAAGAATTTTTTCGTCCAACGGCATTACCTCCGAAAAAATCATATACTGAAATAAACGGATAACCATAAGCTATCCGTTTATTTGTGATTACGCAAAACACGCAAAGTTTCGTAAATTTATTTTTTAAGTGCCACCGCAGCCTTTGCCTTTTCTGCAATATTCTCAGCAGAAAGACCGAATTCCTTAAGAAGCTGAACCGCAGGTCCCGAATGACCGAACACATCGTTTACGCCGACCTTGATAACGGGAACGGGGCAGCACTCTGTAACCGCATCGGCAACAGCAGAACCAAGTCCTCCGATAACGCTGTGCTCCTCAGCAGTAACAATAACGCCTGTTTCTCTTGCTGCCTTGCAAACGATCTCCTTGTCAAGAGGCTTGATGGTGTGAATGTTGATAACTCTTGCATTAATGCCGTCAGCTGCGAGCATATCGGCTGCTATCATAGCTTCATTTACCATAAGACCTGTTGCGATAATGGTGACATCATTACCGTCCTTGAGCTGAACACCCTTGCCAAGTTCAAACTTGTAGGTATCCTTGTCATTGAAAACAGGAACAGCAAGACGTCCAAAACGCATATAAACAGGACCGTTAAACTCCAGAGCCGCAGCAACAGCAGCCTTTGCCTCAACGTCATCTGCGGGGCAAATAACTGTCATGCCGGGAATAGTTCTCATAAGAGCAATATCCTCGTTGCACTGATGAGTAGCACCGTCCTCACCAACGGAAATACCTGCGTGAGTTGCGCCTATTTTTACATTAAGATGAGGATAGCCGATAGAGTTTCTTACTATCTCAAAAGCTCTTCCTGCCGCAAACATAGCAAAGGAGCTTGCGAATACCTTCTTGCCTGTGGAAGCAATACCTGCTGCAATGCCCATCATATTTGCTTCTGCGATACCGCAGTCAAAGAAACGCTCAGGGCAAGCCTTTTTGAAAATACCCGTCTTGGTTGCAGCAGCAAGGTCTGCATCAAGAACGATAAGATCGGAATATTTCTCGGAAAGCTCAGCAAGAGCCTCGCCGTAGCTTTCTCTGGTAGCCTTTTTAATTACATCAGCCATATTGATTAACCCTCCAAGCCTTTCAGTGTTTCGTTAAGTTCCTTCATAGCCTGCTCATACTGTTCAGCATTGGGAGCAGTACCGTGCCAGCCTACCTGATTTTCCATAAAGGAAACGCCCTTGCCCTTTGTGCTTGTCTGGATAATAGCAACGGGCTTGCCGTTTATCTTTTCTGCTTCATTGAATGCTCTTTCAATATCATCGAAATCGTGAGCATTCATGGTGATAACATGCCAGCCGAATGCTTCAAACTTATCGGTGATAGGCATAGGAGAGCATACATCTGTGATCTTTCCATCTATCTGCAGACCGTTGTTATCAACAATAGCGACCAGATTATCCAGCTTGTTGTGAGCTGCAAACATTGCTGCTTCCCAGACCTGACCCTCTTCGATCTCACCATCGCCGAGAACTGCATAAACCTTGTAGCTTTCATTGGAGATCTTGCCTGAAAGAGCCATACCGCAGGCAGCGGAAATACCCTGTCCGAGAGAACCTGTGGACATATCAACACCGGGAGTACCCTTCATATCGGGGTGACCCTGGAGCATAGCACCAATGTGTCTGAGAGATTTAAGCTCGGACTTATCAAAAAATCCTCTTTCAGCAAGTACGGAATAAAGTGCGGGAGCACAGTGTCCCTTTGAAAGAACAAGCCTATCTCTTTCGGGCATTTTGGGATTCTTTGGGTCTACATTAAGCTTTGCAAAATATAAATAGGTCAGCAGGTCGCAAATGGAAAGCGAACCGCCGGGATGCCCGGATTTGGCATTGAAAACGCCTTCAATAACACCCATTCTTACCTTGCAGGCAGTAGCCTCAAGCTGTTTTCTGATCGTAGCGTCCATATTTTTACCTCCGATTAAAAATTATCATTATTGATTATGTATTCAACAAGCTCTGCTATGGCATTTTCTTCGCAGGAGCTTCTTAACACCACATCTGAAGATCTTTTTACTATATCCTGTGCGCTTGATGGGCAAGCACTTAAATCAGCTGTTTTTAACATTGTAAGGTCATTGTCGTAATCGCCCGCAGCAGTAATTTTGTACTTATCAAAACCGAAATCGCTGCGAAGCTTTTCCAAAGCAGTACCCTTAGAAATATTTGTAGGTAATATCTCATAGAATGTTTTGCTGGAAATTACAAAATCAACACCCGAATATTTCTTTGAAGCGACAAATTCCACGACCTTGGGAACAAGCTCTTCGGGCATGGCAAAAAGCACCTTAAACCAGCCATCGGGAATATCCGAAAGCTGTGCATGTACAGCAATATCCTCGGTACAGGAAATTCTCATATGATAACGTTCCTGCTCATTTTCGGCAATTACATAAATAACATTCTCCATATTAATTTCAGCACTTATCTCGGGGAATGCTTCAAGCAGCTCCGAAACGATCTGCCTTGTGTCAGACGGAAGTTTTTTTGACCATAAAGCCTTCTTTTTATCGCAGTCGTAGATAACGCCGCCGTTGCAGAGAATTATGGGCATATCGGGGTGAAGATCGTCAAAATACTGCCTTGCTGACTCGTAGGAACGTCCTGTTGCAATGGAAAATTTGCCGCCCATACTGCGGAATTTTGTTATCGCCGAAATGTCCTTTTCGGATAATATCTTACTTGCGGGGAGCAGCGTACCGTCCATATCGGTTATAAGCAGATAGCCGTCAAGATTTGTTTTCATACTATAAATTCCTTAAACCTGAGAGTATTTTTTGGAAATATTCGGGAAGCTCGCTGTCAAATTCAAGATATTCGCCGCTTATTGGGTGAACAAAGCCTATTTTTTTAGCATGAAGGCATTGGCCCTCAATACCCTTGTACGGTTTGCCGTATACCTCATCTCCCAGAACAGGGTGACCGATATATGACATATGAACTCGTATCTGATGCGTTCTGCCCGTTTCAAGCTTTAGTGAAACAAGCGAATATCCCTTGAATTCTTCAAGAACCGTGTAGTGCGTAACTGCCCTTTTGGAGTTTTTGTCTGTAACGCACATTTTCTTTCTGTCAACCTGGTGACGTCCAATGGGATAATCAAGTGTTCCCTGCGGTTCCTTCAAATGTCCGCAGATGACAGCTTGGTATTCTCTTGTAAATGTGTGATTTTTTATCTGCTCGGCAAGCCCGACATGAGCTGCGTCGGTTTTGGCAACTATCAACAGACCACTGGTAAGCTTGTCTATCCTGTGAACAATTCCGGGACGGATAACACCGTTTATTGAGGAAAGCCTGCCGCTGCAATGGTACATAAGTGCGTTTACAAGCGTTCCGCTGTAATTTCCCGGAGCGGGGTGAACCACCATTCCCTTTGGCTTATTAACAACCAAAAGGTCGTTATCCTCGTAAACTATTTCCAGCGGAATATTTTCGGGAGATACGTCCAGCAGCTCGGGTTCGGGAAAATTTACCGAAACAACATCACCATTTTTGACGGTAAAGCTACTTTTGGTAACCGTTTTTCCGTCGACGGAAACTGCGCCGTCCTTTATAAGCTTTTGAAGTGCAGAACGTGTCAGACCGCTGCCGCATTTCTCGGAACAAAGCCATTTATCAAGGCGTTCTGTTGTTTCAATGTCCTCAGCAAAAAACTCAAGAAGCTCCATCTTCGGCACTCCCGTTTTCTGATTTGTCACTCTTTCTGCCTTCGATAAAAAGCAGATAAACGATGTACATTATAACACCGCAGACGACCAGAATATCCGCAAAATTAAATATTGCAAAATTGAACATTCTGATTTCCAGATAGTCCACAACATAACCGTTGGCAATTCGATCAATTAGATTGCCGATACCGCCTGCGATAAACCTGGTAAAGCTTGTTACAGCCATTGGGTGCCTGTCCTTCATCTTAAATAGGTATATCGCACTGAGGATAAGCATAATTGCCGTAACTCCGATAAGAAGCCAACGTTGTCCGCTAAAGCTTGAAAATGCAGCCCCCGTATTCTCGCAATATCGAAATCCAAGAACATCAAAATCCCCGAATTTGATAAAATCCTTAGGAGCTCCGTCGCTTAGAAATTCAACTGCCAGATGCTTAAACCATTGGTCGGCACCAACAAGAGTGACAATTGCAAATATAATCACAAAAACCATAAAAATCCTTTAAAACCGCCGAAGCCTTTCGGATCCGGCGGCTGAAAACTTTTTTAGATCTGAGAAGCACAGCGCTTACAGAGAGTGGGGTGTTCGGAAACAGTTCCGACCTCCTCGGAATAGCACCAGCAACGCTCACACTTTCCGCCCGAAGCCTTTTCAACACTGAAAGAAACATCTCCCTCAATGCCCTCTGCCTTGAACTCACCGTCAGCATTGTTCCGGACATCAACAGCTGAAACAATGAATACAGCAGGAAGAATATCCGCAAAGCTGCTGATCTTGTCAAATACAGCCTTGTCGTTAATATGCAGAGTTACCTTTGCTTCAAGAGAAGCACCGATAAACTTGTCCGCACGCTTCAGTTCAAGAGCCTTTGTAACGCTTGCTCTGAGAGAGTATATAAGCTCCCACTTAGCGTTAAACTCGTCTGTTACGGAAACATCTACCTTTTCGGGCATCTGATTGAGCAGAATGCTTTCCTTGTCATCAGCTGCGGAATGAGGCATATATTTCCATATCTCCTCGGAAGTGAATGCAAGGATAGGTGCAAGCATTCTTGCAACTGCGCTGAGGATAGTGTACATAGCAGTCTGAGCAGCACGGCGGTCCTTAGACTTCTCGGCTGTGCAGTAAAGTCTGTCCTTGATAATGTCAAGATAGAAGCTGGACATATCCACAATGCAGAAATTGTGAATACTGTGGAGCACAATATGGAAATCAAAAGCATCGTAAGCAGCCTTTACCTTGTCGATAAGCTGATTAAGACGGAGCAGCGCCCACTTGTCGATCTCGTGCATCTCACTTACGGGAACGCTGTCGGTATCGGGATTGAATCCGTCCTTGTTGGAGAGATTTCCGAGCATAAATCTTGCGGTATTTCTGATCTTTTTGTACATATCCGAAAGCTGTGCAAGTATCTCGTTGGAAATTCTTATATCGGAATGATAGTCGGAGGAAGCTGCCCAAAGTCTGAGAATATCCGCACCGAACTTATCATATATCTCGTGAGGCTCAATGCCGTTTCCGAGAGATTTGTGCATTGCCCTTCCCTGACCGTCAACTACCCAGCCGTGAGTGCAGACAGCCTTATAAGGAGCGCAGCCCTTGTAAACAACGGAAGTCAGCAGAGATGACTGGAACCAACCTCTGTACTGGTCTGCACCTTCAAGATAAAGGTCGGCAGGTGCTCTCAGGTAATCATATTCGTCGAGAACGGAGGTGTGAGAAACGCCGCTGTCGAACCATACGTCCATAATGTCGTATTCCTTAGTAAACTCGGAGCAGCCGCATTCGCACTTTACGCTCTTGGGGATAAAGCTTTCAAGCTCATCTGTATACCACGCATCTGAACCCTTTTCACGGAAAAGGTCGGAGATAGCGTCGATTGTTTCATCGGTAATTATGGGCTTATGGCAATCCTTACAGTAGATAACAGGAATAGGAACGCCCCATGTTCTCTGTCTGGAGATACACCAGTCGCTTCTGTCCTTGACCATTCCCTTAATTCTGTCCTCACCCCATGCAGGGATCCACTGAACGGATTCGATAGCCTTAACAGCTTCGTCCTTGAAGCCCTTAACGGAACAGAACCACTGCTCGGTAGCACGGTAAATGATAGGACTATTGCAGCGCCAGCAGTGAGGATACTGATGGACGATCTTTTCGGTAGCCAGCATAGCATTTACTTCAACAAGACGCTTTGCAATAGCCTTGTTTGCGGTATCGGTGTCCATACCCTCAAACTCGCCTGCTTCGGCGGTCTGTCTGCCCTTGGAGTCAACGCATACAATAATTCCAATGTCGTCATATTTTTTGCAGACCTCAAAGTCCTCAACACCGTAGCCGGGAGCAGTATGAACGCAGCCTGTACCACTTTCGAGAGTTACGTGGTCGCCGACGATAACAGGCGACGGACGGTCGTAAAGCGGGTGCTTTGTCTGAATGTATTCAAGGTCACTGCCCTTGAAGCAGCCGATAGTTTCATATTCTTCAATGCCTGCTGTTTTCATAACGGAGGAAACAAGCTCAGCAGCCATTACATAGTATTCGCCGTTTGCACTGACGAGAGTATATTCGTAATCGGGGCCAACGCAGATAGCAAGGTTACCGGGAATTGTCCAGGTGGTAGTTGTCCAAATAACGAAGTAGATCTTAGAAAGTTCGATACCTGTTGAAGCAAATACGCCCTTATCATCGGTAACATTGAATTTTACAAAGATAGAGTGACAGGGATCGTTGGAATACTCGATCTCAGCCTCAGCGAGAGCGGTGTTACAGTCGGGACACCAATAAACAGGCTTGAGTCCCTTGTACATATAACCGTCCTTAGCCATCTTTCCGAATACCTTGACCTGACGAGCCTCATATTCGGGACGGAGTGTCAGATACGGATTATCATAATCACCAAGACAGCCAAGACGCTTGAACTGCTGCATTTGATTCTTCACATGAGTCATAGCAAAGTCCTTGCAGTGCTTTCTCAGCTCAACGGGAGGAATTGCGCCGTTCTCAACGCCGATAGCCTTCATAGCCTTCAACTCGATAGGCAGACCGTGAGTGTCCCAACCGGGAACGTAAGGCGAGCAATAGCCGCTCATATTTTTATACTTAACGATAATGTCCTTCAATACCTTGTTAAGTGCAGTTCCCAGATGAATACTGCCGTTTGCATACGGAGGTCCGTCATGAAGAATGTACTGCGGCTTACCTGCATTCTTTTCTATCATTTTATAGTACAGGCGGCTTTTCTCCCACTCTTCGAGCATAGCAGGCTCCTTCTGAGTGAGATTTCCCCTCATGGAAAAGCCTGTTTCGGGAAGATTGATAGTCTTGTTATAATCCTGTGGCATTTCACTAACTCTCCTTAAAGACCGTTAGGTCTGAAAATAAACAAAATATGTATTAGTTAAAAGAAGAACCATCGGCTGCAGGAGTTTCGATAACTCTTGTAGCTTCCTCGTCAACGGCAGCTTCTTCTTCCTCTTCTTCATCTTCCGTATCATTATCGGGAATATTTGTAATTAATGCCAAATGCTCCCTGTACATTTCAATAAGATTTGATTTGAAATCGGAAACTTCCTGCTTCATCTTTTCAAGGCATTCCCTTTCCTTTACAATATCAATTCTAGTGGAACCGATAATTCTGTCAGCCTCGTAATTTGCATCGGCAATTATCTTCTTAGCGGTTTCCTCAGCCTCGGCAATAACAAGCTTTCCCTGCTTCTGAGCACCGATAAGAGCAGCCTTGAGAGCTTCTTCATCATTCTTGTACTCTCTAACCTTATCCACCAGCACTTCCATCTTCTTTTCGGTTTCTTCCTTATCATTCTGAAGCTGGGCGATAGTCATAGCAACCTCTCTGAGAAAATCGTCAACGTCCTCAGGCTTGTAGCCGAAAGTCGCCTTATCAAACTGTTTAGCGGTAACGTCCTTTGCGTTTATCATAATGACGCATCCTTTCTGTTGCAGGCATAGAGCCTACTCATATTTTTCTATGGTTAAATGTATTCTGCCTTTTTTGGTTTCTCCGCCGATCTTTCCGATTCTGAATTTTCCGTATCCTCGAACAGACAGAATATCTCCCTCAGACACAGCTTTATCGTTATCGGAGGCTGTACGGTAATTGAGCATTATTTTCTCCGCTCTGAGTGCCTCAGAAGCCTTTTCCCTGCTGACATTCATAGCAAGAGCGGCAATGCAGTCTATCCTCATAGACGGCACCGTTCCGCTGATAATACGGAAATTTCTTTCAGGCATTATATCGGGGGCATCAATTATTGATGCAGACACGCCTACACGTCCTATTTTGCATATACCTTCGGCTTCATTTGCGATGGTGTCATACACCATTGCCTCGGCACAGCCATCGGAAATGATTATATCGCCAACCATTTCCCGTTTTATCTGCATAGCCATCAAAGAACCGAGAATATCACGGTGAGAAAGCTTGTCCGCTTTTCTGAATGAGAATTTCACGCATTTTATAGGAAAATCCGAAAGCTCAGGTTCAAGGAAATCGGGATAAAAGCCCAGAACAGTCCTTTCCGCACCGTCAAAACCACCGTAAAAACAGCCATTCAGCTTCAGCGCAGACAAAACGTCCTCGCAGACAGAACGCCTTCCCATATCAATAAATGCCGAAAACACAGGAATGGCTCGCTTCTCCGAAAGATCATACAGATCCAGTATATGCCTGACAAACAGCGTATCCTCCTGCGACAATGCAGAAAGCAAACCTGACGGGATCTTCATCAGCCG
>CAMCRP010000040.1 GCA_945877315.1 uncultured Ruminococcus sp.
GCTTTTCTTGCAAGATGGCAGTCTTTTTTCTTGGGGAGTTTTTTTACAGCCCCTTGCCATACTTAACACCATTTAAATCACGGAGAAGAAATCGGCGTAAAAAACTTGCGTTTATGGTTTTTTGCGCCGAGAGATTCCCGTGATTAATGAGTGTTTAGTATTAAATATTTGCAACATGGGCAGATATTTTTAACGGCGGGCAATGGTTTGTTTCCGTGACTATTTTGTAATTTCTGATATTTCTGATAGTCTTGAACATTTGCCCACCTCCGTTCGATTTGAAATGATAGGGAGATTATATCACATATATTTTCTGTTGTCAAGTGTTTTTTGAAAATTATTCTTCCGGTTCTTGTTCATCGTCGTCATCGGATTTGCGTACGCCGTCATTTTCAGCGACCGTTCCCGGTTCCTTTTCTAATTCACGGAATATTGCCATAGCAGGTCCGCTAATGGTGAAAAATATGCAGACAGGTCCCATAAGTGCGCCTATTATCCACATTTTTTCGCTCCAGAAGAAGAAAACTATCAGCTCTAACGCAATAACCACTACCAGCACCAGCGAACGGAGAAAATACCTCATAGTTATCCGAAAGGAATTTCGCAGGCTGTTGAAAATGGTGTTCTCATATCTTGCCAGCAGGGGATAGACGTACAGCAGGGAGCAGGTGAAAACATATGCAGCCACCACGCCGACGGCTAGGAATATCCACCCATTTTCGGCGTTCGGGTCCTTGCTTATTACGCTGAATATCTCAAAATCCAGATAGACTGCCCACAGGCAGAAAAGGGTGATGAAAGTCATGGGGATACCCTGCTTCCAGTTTGCTTTGAATGCCTTGATGAAGCCTCTTGCAATATGTCCCTCGTTATCCTCCGCCATTTTCAGTGTAATATCAAAGGCTGCAATGGTGGACGAACCTATTGTCACTATGGGCAGACTGAACAGCAGCCACATAAGATTAAGCTTTACCACGTCCGTCAGGCGGCTCATAAATTTATACAGCTTGCTGTCGGGACTGAAAAAACCTGCCAAATATGACACCTCCGAAAAGAAAACGGGCTGCTGCGCCGTGGAAATGTCCACGACGTATGCACACCCGCTTTAAATTGTTATTTGTTATGAAACGTCTGACGAATTATCAGCTGTTTACAAAGAGCTCGCGCTCATGTCTTGTCTTTGCTTCTTCAAGGCAGTGAGCAAGGCAGATTCCATCGGGATCATACTCTTCACAAGTCTTGATCATCTCTGCAACGATCTTATCATACTCAGCATCGTCCTTAGCGTAGATAGCCTGCCATGAGTACTGAACGATACACTTAGCAACCTGCTCCCAAACGAGCTTCAGCTCATCGGACTGTTCCTTTTCAGCGTAATCGCTTGCAGGAGCAACCTTAAAGTTTACGGTGTTCATGTAATCCTGAGAGTTGTACTGACCTGACCAATCTCTCCAGTCGGAAAGGATATCATACTGAGCTTCCTGAGTACGTCTGCTCTTCCAGTTCTCACAGTTGTATGTTTCGCCGTTGGAATCGGGGTTGGAAGCGTCACGGGACCAAGTGGTGTTGTTAGCCTGGAATGTACCGTCATTGAAGGATCCGCCGCCCCATTCTGCGGGCATCATGGTACCCTTTCTGTCCTTGTAAGCAGCTTCGCCCAGCTCTGTAAAGCAGGTGTTGCCGTTCTCGTCATAGTACCAGCAGCCGTTGGGGTGATTCTCGTCAAATCCGTCCTTGGGACCCCACCAGTATGTCATATATCCCTCGGGAGTACAGAGGTAGTTGATGATCTCCATGCAAAGCTCGGGATACTCGGTGTTTGCGCCGATAGTCCAGATTCTGTTGCCGCCCATTACGTTCATACCGTAAGCAAGAGGAGTTGCGTCCTTGGGAACCATAGGATACATTGCTTTGTCAGCTTCAAGATGCGGCTCGGTGTTGTAGAGAGCAGAACCTGCATAGTCGAAGATGGAGAAGAATGTACCGCCTGCCTGTACCTTTTCGGACATCTCGTTATATGTCTGTGTCATGGAGTTGGGGTCGATAAGACCTGCCTGGAACAGCTTGTTGAAGAATTTAAGGCTGGTCAGGTAAGGACCGTTTTCCTCAAGAGCATCGTGATATGTACCTGTTTCGGTGTCATATAAGCCGAAGCCCATTTCATCATAGCCCCAGTATGCAGTTGCAAATGCCTTAACGTACATTACCATATTTCCGTCCCAGTCGGGCCAGAGGGAAAGCGCATAGGTTTCTCTGCCGTTTTCATCTGTGGGAGATATTTCCTTCATCTTAACAAAGAGATCATACAGACCGTCCAGATCCTTTACCTCGGGATAACCAAGCTCCTTGTAGAGATCCCAACGGATATCAAGGGTATAGAAGAATGCTTCATGATCCTCGGGATTGGAAGCAACATTGTGACCGAATCCGAATACATGATTGCCTGCGCCGTTCTTTTCGTTCATCAGAGCATTGGTTTCCAGAGCCTTTGCCATATTAGCCTTGATGTAGGGACCGTAATCGGAGAGAATATCGTCCTCGTTCCAGTCGAAGAGCATACCCTCAGCAGCGGCTCTCTGATAAGGTCCGCCGTTTGAACCGAAGATACAGATGTCGCCCAGATTTCCCGATTCCATACGGGTATCGAACATACCGTCTGTTTCGGGGATAATTGTCATTTCAACATTAAACTTTGCCTTCAGGACCTCTGCGAACCAGCCTGTCAGCTTACCGGAATAGTTAGCCAGCTGGCTGTAGCATACCAGCTGAACGGGGGGAGCGTCGAAGTCAACTGCGGTGAGTGCATCGCCCGATGAGCTATCGCCCTCGCTGCCGCCTTCATCGTCATCATCTGCGGAATCTCCGCTTGCTTCTGTTGAAACGGAAGCGGTGTCCTTGTCCTCGTCCTTGTCCTTGTTCTTAGAGCTTCCCGGAGTGGAACAGCCTGCCAGAGAGCCCATCAATACTGCGGCAGTAACGCCTGCCATGACCTTTTTGATGTCCATAAAAAACCTCCTATAAATTTATTTGATCAAATTACAATAGCGAAACAAAAAGTATCAGCCCTTAACAGCTCCCAGCATAAGTCCCTTTTCAAAGTATTTCATCAGCCAGGGATAAACACAGAGAATAGGAATGATAGTTACCATTGAAATGGTGTACTGAATGATCTTAGTGTTCATAGCACCCGCAATGGCTGCGGAGTCGGTGCTTGATGTACCCGATGCAACGATAGCGCCAAGGTTGGAGCTCTGGTTCAGGTAGATATACAGTCTGTGCTGTAATGTGAACAGCTCGGGGGAGTTGGAGTTCAGGATAAGGGAATCCTGGAAGGAGTTCCAGTGACCTACTGCGCCGAAGATAGCAATAGTCGCAAGAATAGGCTTACTCAGCGGCCAGATGATCTTTCGGAAGATGGTCCAGTAGCTTGCGCCGTCCATAAATGCACTTTCCTCGATCTCGCCGGGGATAGACTCAACGTAGGTCTTTACCAGAATGATGTTGTAGGGAGATACGATGCCCGGGATTATGTATGCCATGAAATTGTTGGTAAGACCAAGCATGGACATATTCAAATACCAGGGGATAAGACCTGCGTTAAAGTACATTGTGATAACGAGGAAGCGGTACCAGAATTTTCTGTGCCACATTTCCTCCTTTGTTACAAGGTAGCCTGCAAGTCCCGATACGAAAACCATCAGGCAGGTGCCAATAAGCGTTCTGCCGACGGTAACTACTACCGAGTTCCAGAGGTCATTTACCTTGAACATTGAAATGTAGTTTGAAATGGTAATGCCTCGGGGGATAAGTGTGATAGCACCGCTCTTTACAAGCTCATTATCCGAAATGGTGTTGATGAATATGTAATAGAACGGGAAGATACAGCTAAGGGTGAATACGCCGAAGAACAGATAGTTTATGACATTAAAGACAATATCTGAGGGTGTCTGCTTGATATGGGTAGTACTGTCGGTAAGGCCGGCGTTTTCGCCTTTCTTTTTAAGTGTAAGCTTTTCCATAAATACGCCTCCTTAAACAATACTCTCGCCGCGGATAAGCTTGGAAACGCTGTTTGCGGCAAACAACAGAATAACACTGATAACCGATTTAACCATACCGATAACGGTTGACAGCGGGATAAGTCCGCTTCCGATACCCAGGTTATAAACGTAAAGGTCGAGAACCTGTATCTGTGCGCTGTTCTTAGCATTGGAGAATACCAGGTACTGTTCCATACCGTTTGAAAGGATATTTGCGATAGACATAAGCAGCAGTACGCAGAAGGTGGGGATAAGCTCGGGAATGGTGATATACCACATCTTAGCAAATCTTCCTGCACCGTCAACGGTAGCAGCCTCATAAAGACCCTGGTCGATACCCGAAATAGCTGCAATGTAGATGATAGCACTCCATCCTGTACCCTTCCAGATGCCCCATGCAAGCATTTTCAGCCACATATGGGAGTTGCTCATAAGGTAGTTTTCGGATGCTAAGGTGTCAACAGCGGGATCTCTAAAGCTGTTGATAAAGGTATTGATAAAGCCGTCTGTGTTGAAGATAGCAATAGCAATAGCGTAAACCAGAACCCAGCTTATGAAGTTGGGGATAGTTGTAAAGGTCTGAACAATTCTCTTAAATCTTGCATTTCTGATCTCGGAAAGGAAGATAGCGAATACCATAGGTATCCAGCTGGTAGCAATACCCAGACCGCTCATTGCAAGGGTGTTTTTCAGAACTGTCAGAATATCTCGCCTTGTTGCGGGGATTCGGAACAGCTCGGTGAAATGGTCAAAGCCTACAAACTTATCCATAGAAAGCGTTTCGCCCGACTTGTAATCGAAGAACGCATATCTCCAGCCGTAAAGGGGAAGGTAGCTGAACACGAATGCCAGAGCGATAACGGGGAGCATCATCAAAAACAGCTGGAACTTAGGCTCCATGCTGAAGCCCTCGCCCATCATGGAACGGGGAACCAGGAAGAAGTTTACTATGGAAAGCAGGATAATTACCGAGATAAGTACGATAAACAGGATAAATGCGGGGGGAAGATAGTCGGGATCGGCAACTCCCTCTGCATTTAACAGCAGTATCTTGTCGACCTTGTTGGGGAGAGTTGTTTCAACGATCTCGGTGTGAGCCTGGAACAGTGCCGCAAGGCCAACAGCTTCGATAACGCCGCCGCCCAGAGTAACAGCCAGTCCGACCTTTTTCATCTTATGGCTTCCGAGAGAAAGACAGCCGCTTGCCGCAATAATTATAACGGCAATGATGATTATAAGGCTGGCATAGAAGATAAGCGCAAATGCGTCCTCCGAAACCCATTCCTGCTTCAAGGCACGTTTCAGGTTTACTACGATAGAATCGTAGGATACGCCGCAGGAGAACAGCGAAAGGTTTTTGTTGATGCCCTCACTGAGTCTTGCGGGGTTAAATGACGGGAAAAACAGCGCAACGACGTTAATTACGATGGCGGATCTCAGGATCCAGTAGAGAATGTCCGAAACCTTTTCGGCGGGAGTTTTTACGACTTCACGCTTCTTGGGAATATACTCACCGGTACCCGATAAGCTTTTTGATGCCATTTGATTGATCACCCTTTCCTTGGCGAATAATGTTCGCCGCTGATTTGATTTTTGAGAAATGTAAACGATTTACACGCCTTGTATTCCCGTTTTGCCGACCGTGAAAAGCTATGCGGCAAAAGCGAAAAACTTACGTCGGGACCGTGTTTTGGGCAATGTGCGAAATTTGCAGATCGGGCAGTTTGTCCGTTTTGATTCCGAAGGTGAAAATCGCAGAATTTCTCATAAAGATGCTTATACAATAAGCATAATTACTTACCACTTATTTTAATACAAATTATCTAAAGTGTCAAGCTTTATTTCGGAAGATTTTGTTTAAATGTTATCTCTCCATAACACAAAAACAGGAAATTTCATTGGATATTGTGCATAATTTTATAACACTGTATTTATATATTCTTGCCGAATATGTGAGGTTGAATGTAGAAAAAATTGTACGGTTATTGTACAGATTTCACAAAATTATCACATTAACATCATATAAAAATATTTTACGATATATGTTCGCAGACTTTTTTATTTGATAATTGCCGTCGGAAATGTTATTATATATCTACCGAAGCGGAGAGGCACAGAATGAGCCGAATAACGCTCACTGCTCATGGGAGCAAAAATCGCCTGCCGCATAGGAAGACCCCTACAATTAAATATTTCGGCACATACAGCATTATTTTATGGAATTGTGTGAAGAAAATTTTAGTGCCGAGCCTTTTTTGCAAAAAACCTCCCGAACCGAAGCTCGGGAGGTCGATTTTATGCTTATAATTTCAGCGGGGAAATTAGTATGCAACGCCCTGCCACTTCATAGCGTCAGCAACCTTCAGGAAGCCTGCGATGTTTGCACCCATAACCAGGTTGCCCTCTGCGCCGTATTCCTTTGAAGCGTTGTAAGCATTGTGGAAGATGTTTACCATGATGCCCTTGAGCTTAGCGTCAACCTCTTCAAATGTCCAGGACAGTCTTTCGGAGTTCTGGGACATTTCCAGACCGGAGGTAGCAACGCCGCCTGCGTTAGCAGCCTTTGCAGGTCCAAAGAGGATTCCTGCGTTCAGGAACTTCTCGATAGCCTCGGGAGTAGAAGGCATGTTAGCACCCTCTGCTACGCACATACAGCCGTTTGCAAGGAGCTTGTCAGCACCCTCGCCGTCCAGCTCGTTCTGAGTTGCGCAGGGAAGAGCGATATCGCACTTGATGCCCCAGATTCCTCTGCAGCCCTCTGTGTATGTTGCGCCGGAAACTCTCTTAGCGTACTCGGAAATTCTTGCTCTCTCAACTTCCTTGATCTGCTTAACGACGTCAAGCTTGATTCCATCGGGATCGTAAACGTAACCGTTGGAGTCGGAAAGAGCAACTACCTTTGCACCCAACTCCTGAGCCTTTTCTGTTGCGTAGATAGCAACGTTGCCGGAACCGGAGATAACAACTGTCTTGCCTGCGAAGCTGTCGTTCTTCATGCAGGAGAGCATTTCCTGTGTGAAGTAGCACAGACCGTAGCCTGTAGCCTCTGTTCTTGCGAGAGAACCGCCGTAGGACAGACCCTTACCTGTGAGAACGCCTGTGAACTCGTTTCTGATTCTCTTATACTGACCGAAGAGATAACCGATCTCACGTCCGCCAACGCCGATATCGCCTGCGGGAACGTCTGTATCAGCACCGATGTGCTTGCAAAGCTCTGTCATGAAGCTCTGGCAGAAGCGCATGATCTCGTTATCGGACTTGCCCTTGGGGTCAAAGTCGGAGCCGCCCTTACCGCCGCCCATAGGCAGTGTTGTCAGGCTGTTCTTGAATACCTGCTCGAAGCCCAGGAACTTAATAACGGAAGCGCATACAGAGGGGTGAAGTCTAAGACCGCCCTTGTAAGGACCGATAGCGGAGTTGAACTGTACACGGTAGCCTCTGTTTACCTGTACCTTGCCGCTGTCGTCAACCCAAGAAACTCTGAACTGGATAAATCTTTCGGGTTCAACCATTCTCTCAACGATGCCGTTCTTCTCGATGGAAGGATCTCTTGCAACTACGGGTTCCAGAGATGTCAGAACCTCGCCTACAGCCTGAAGGAACTCAGGCTCATTAGAATTCATTTTCTGTACCTTGTCGTATACCTTCTGCAGATACTCACTTTTGAACTTAAACTCCATTGTTTAAAGCCCCCTGTAAAATTTTAAAATTTCTGTGAAGCAGTGGATTTTTGACCGCTTCAACGCGATAATATTATTATACACCATAACTTTCAATTTTGCAAGTGTTTTTTAGAAAAATTGCAGAATTTTTTTCAATTTCACTAAAAAGTGCAATTTTTGGCGGGTTTTGATGATGATTATGAAAAATCTGACAGGGGTCGGACCGATTTTGACTGATGTGTGTTGGATAGAAATGCAAACATATTACAATAGTATAAAAGCCGCAGAGGACTTTCCCCCTGCGGCTCTTCATACACGAAATTATGCGGCAGCCGATACAGCCTTTCCGTTTTCCAAAGCCTTATTTCTGAAATACAGCACAATATCCGCAGAAACTACCAGCAGATTGAGCAGATAGAAGATGAGGACGTAGTTGATGTTTCCCGACATAATCTTCCCCGCAATGCCGAAAATATATCCCGCAACGATTATCATAAGGAAGGTAAGGCTTTTGCCTGCGGTGGAACGGGATTTGTAAGACTTGTAAACATTAATGGGCCAAGAGCAGCCGAAGCAGATAAGCATAAGTACCTCAAACATTTTTCATTTCTCCTTTTTGGGTTTGGTTTTTTCCTTCTGTTTTATATTATAGCACAGTTTTTCATATTTTCAAATATATAATTATTATCAAACCCATAATGTTGGCAATATGAAATATAGTCAAAGAATGGGAATATAATTAATGTTCGTGAAAAATTCATAAATATTTGCCAAAATATCTTGAAATCTTGTGCGAAATATGTTAAAATAATAATTAGAAAATTTTCACAGCAAAGGTTTAATATTTATAAATAAATAGGTGCGTAAATGTACTGTGTATGGGGGAGATATAATGGATAAAGCTTCCAAGATAAAAAACAGAGTGAAAAATATCAAGATTATAATTTTGAGCTGCATTTTAATATTTCTTATTTCGCTTATTTCAGCCATAAACAGGAGCGGGCTTGAGGCTATTCATGTGGGCGACGGTATGATGCCAATATCGCCGTTATCGGGCGTAATTACTGTATTTATGTTGCTGGTCAGCCTGCAAATGCTGAATATTGACAATAAAAAGGGCTTTGCAGCGGCTATAATTTTAAATGCGGTACAGCTTATTTTCGTTTCCAGAGCCGTCTTTTTCAAGGGAAATATGCAGTCAATTGCGGGCATCGCGACCATGTGCGGCGGTCTGGGCTTGCTGTATATGCAGCATCGTTACCTTATTAAAATCGAGCAGGACGAGGAGCGTCTGCGCAAGCTGTCCGTTACCGACCCGCTGACGGGGCTGAACAACCGCCGCAGCATTATGGAGTATGTCAATGCCAGAATAGCGGATAATGTACCGTTCAGCGTCATATTTATCGACCTGGACAATTTCAAGTACATTAACGATACTATGGGACACGCCTGCGGAGATATTGTCCTCTGTGAGGCTTCAAGACGCTGGAACGAGCTGACGGGGGACGATGTTTATCTCGGCAGAATGAGCGGTGACGAGTTTGCTATGGTCATCAAGGGTATGTCCGATGAAGAGGTCACAGAGTTTGCCAAGCGGGTTCTTTCCATACTGTCCGAGAAGATCTACACGGGCAAGTGTGATTACTATGCAACGGGAAGTGCGGGAATTGCTTCATTCCCCCGTGACGGCAGCGATTGTGAGAGCCTTTTCAGATTTTCCGATACGGCTATGTACAAGGCAAAGAGCCAGGGAAAGAATCAGGTCTGCTGCTTCGACAGTGACATGCTGCATGAAATAAAGAATGAACTGAGCATTGAAAACGAAATAAGAGGTGCACTGAAATATAACCGCTTCTATCTGGTTTTCCAGCCGCAGTTTGAAACGGAAAGCAAGCAGCTGAGAGGCTTTGAAACGCTGCTTCGCTTGAAGGACGGCGAGGGGAAGCCCATTCCGCCTTCGGTGTTTATTCCTGTTGCGGAAAAGAGCGGGCTTATTCTGGATATTGACAGATGGGTGCTCCGCCATGCCATGCTGTCATTTTCGGAAAGCATTGCTGAGGGTGCGGATTTTGTGCTTTCTGTAAACGTTTCCGCGCGGCACGTTACCGAAAAGGGATTTGCCGATGAAGTTCGTCAGATATTGGAAGAAACAGGGTTCCCGCCCGAAATGCTGGAGATAGAGGTAACGGAGTCCTGCTTTATCTCCTCGGTGGACGACGCTGTTGCGGCACTTTTGGATATCAAGGCTCTCGGCGTGAAGATCGCTCTGGACGATTTCGGTACGGGATATGCGTCCCTGAGCTATCTTCAGCGTCTGCCCATTGACCTTCTCAAGATAGACAAGAGCTTTATCGACGATATGACCGACAGGGACGACGGCGGAAACTTTGTCAAGGCTATCATTTCCATCGGCCATATGTTCAACTGCAAGGTAATTTCCGAGGGCGTTGAGCTGGACAGTCAGCTTGAGATCCTCAGAGAGCTGAAATGCGACTACATTCAGGGCTACATATGGGGCAAGCCTCAGCCGCAGACCGATGCTGCACGGCTGATATCCTGATTTTTCACAGCTTGTCATATCTTTTTTTAAGTTCATCAAGAGCTTTTTTCTCAATGCGGGAAACGTAGGAGCGGGAAATGTGAAGCTTTTCCGCAACCTCCCGCTGAGTCAGGGGCTTATTCCCGAAAAGTCCGTAGCGGTGGGTTATTACCGAAAGCTCCCTTTCATCAAGACATTCGCCGATGAAACGGTAAAGCTGCTCGGATTTTATGAGAATATCTATCTTCTCCACAATACCGTCGTCCTCGGCGATAAGGTCGGACATGGTGAGAGTGTTGCCGTCCTTGTCTGTTTCAAGGGGTTCGTCAAGGGAGAATTCCAGACGGGTCTTTTTCAGAGAACGGAAGTACATAAGTATCTCATTTTCGATACACCGTGAAGCATAGGTGGCAAAGCGTATGCTCTTTTCGCTGTCAAAGGTGGATACCGCCTTTATCAGCCCGATAGTGCCTATGGAAATAAGGTCGTCCTGGTCGGTATTTGCGGAATAATACTTTTTGATAATATGTGCTACCAGCCGAAGGTTGTGTTCAATAAGCTTGTTTTTCGCCGCAGCGTCGCCCTCCCGCATACGCTTGAAGCAGTCGGCTTCCTCGTCGGGGGGAAGGGGCTTCGGAAATGCCGCACCGCTGTCAATGTGCAGCGCAAAGAAAAAAACCTTTGACAGTATGGCTGAGAGCAGGTCTGTCAGCATAAATTTATCCTCCTTTGCGTATTTTTATTATTCGGGAGGCTTGCTGATATATTTTATGTTCCGTATAATTTGTCCTATGACGGAAAAGTCCGTTCATTTACAAAGCTATCGGGCGATAAGTGGGGGTACACCTATGAAAATCAAGCACAGAAAAAGCCTTACATCGAGCATTACGGCTATTGCGGTTGTGCCGACTATAATTCTCGGGCTTATGATCTCCGTTTATTCGGCGTTCAACAGTTACAGCTGCGCATATACCGAGATAAGGCATGAGCTGGAGAGTATTTCTCTTTCCATTTACGTATTCCTTGATGATGCCCACCCCGGGGAATTCAATGTTTCCGATAATTCCATAGAAAAGGGCGGCTCTAAGCTGGAATGTTTTTATGATACGGTAACGGCAATAAAGGAGCAGTCGGGTATCGACATTACCCTGTTTTACGGTCCTACAAGATATATTACCACCGTTTCCCATGAGGACGGCAGCAGTTTGGTGGGCACAAGGGCATCGGAAGAGGTCGTAGAAAGGGTTCTGGTACGAGGGGAAAGGTATTTTTCCGACAATATTAGCGTAGACGGGATTCCCTATTTCGGCAGCTATATGCCGCTTACCGATCCCGAGGGTAAAATCATCGGTATGATATTTGCGGGAAGAGATCGCAGCGAGATACTGAATTCCGTGCTCAATTACGGTATGAATTCGCTGATAATTGCGTGGATAGTTACTTCTGTTGTGCTTTCGCTTAGCCTGATATTCTCGTCGAAGATAGTAAGCTCGCTGGCAAAGGCAACCGAATTTCTCGGAAAGATCGCTTCGGGCAATACGGAATGTACTCCCGACAAGGAGCTGGCAGAGCGTCCCGACGAGATAGGAGATATAGGCAGATCCGCCGAAAAGCTCCGTACATCGCTCAGGTACCTTATTTCCTGCGACCCCCTGACAGGTCTGCTGAATCGACGCTCCTGCACTATCAGGCTGAAGGATATGCAGGCAGCCGCAGAAAAGGGTACACCTATGACCGTTATTATCGGCGATATAGACTATTTCAAGACCTTCAACGACCGCTTCGGTCATGCCTGCGGTGACAAGGTGCTGAAGGCGGTTTCGGGGATCATGACGAGGGCTGCGGGGGAGGACACTGTGGTTTCCAGATGGGGCGGAGAGGAGTTCCTGCTGGCGTTTGGCGGCTGCGAATATGATGAAGTGCTTGGTATACTGAACCGACTTTATGAGGAGATACGCACCTATAATATGGCGTTTGGAAATGACACGCTGTCCATCACCATGACCTTTGGCATTCAGGAATATAAATCGGGAATGACCACAGACGATGTTATCAATCTTGCCGACCATAAGCTGTATTACGGAAAAAATCACGGCAGGGACTGCATTGTGGATAAAATTCCGTCGGAGATCAATATGTAAAAAATGGGGCTGCTGCAGCAAACGTTGTAACAGCCCTATTTCAACATTTAAGCTATGAAAACACCGCTCAGCGGGTGTGCCTGTTCCGAAGGCGGGGATACCGATTGAGCGGTGATTTTGCCGGTAACCGCCGAAACGCTTTTACACTTTATATGCCTAAAACAAACGCCGCAGAATGAATTATTCTGCGGCGTTACCTACAAATAAAGTTATAAACGGCGTCCGAAAGATGGACAGGAGAAAGCTTGTGCTTTACTGCAAGCTCTGCAAATTCTTCGGCAATGGACTTTCGGGTTGACAGGTCCTTTACGTAAGAACAATCGTACTCGTTAGATGAGTACTCGCACCCCTCTTTGAAGATACGCACTCCGTACACGGGAACTGTGCCAATGCCGTCGATATGGGCGGAGCTTTTCTCCAGCTCGCATATGTATTTCACACCAAGCTCATTAACATAAGTTTTTCCCATATGACCAACCTAGCCTTTCTATATGTTTTATTGACTTCATTATACAGAGGGTATACAAATGCAGACATTGAAAAAAGGAAATAGAATATTTTTGAAAAAGTCATAAATGTTTAGAGTATATCTATTCTTAATGACGATTTAATATAAAATTTACGTGTATTTTGTTAATGTTTTCGAATAATGGTCGCAATAGTATCAAAAAAGTCCGTAAATACGGGCTGTTATCGTGTGTCTATTGTCTACTAAAAATGTCGGTAAAATATTCACAATACTTTTAAAAAGCGCAAATCTTAGCACAAATTTAACCAATATAACAAGACATTTGAAAATTCTAAATGTACGGATATGTCAATATAATGAGTACAATTTTGTATATATATAATAAACTTTTGAAATCCTAAAAAAACTATTGACTTTCCTCCACGGTAGATGTATAATATGTTCAACAATTTAACAGATTAAATCCTTTGAGCAAAGGTAAGTAGCCGATACGCAGCAGTTTCAGAGAGCGGGGCATTTGGTGTAAGCCCTGTACGGACGGTTTCGGTGAATGGATTTGTGAGGAGCGTGCTGAAAACCGTCCTAGTAGTCGGTGAGTACACATTGCCGAGTTTCCTGCGTTAGTGGATAGGGTATTAAAGCAAGTGCGGCGTACTTGAAGTGAGTTTTTGCTGTGACTGTCTGCCGATACCCGATAGAGGCGGACTTTTTTATTGTCTGCGAATGAGGGTGGCACCGCGAATCATCGCCCCTTAACGGAACAACCGTTAAGGGGCGATTTTATTTTTAGAAAGGGTTGATATTATGATTTTTCCAAGTGTTGAAACTGCAAAGGAGCTTCTCAAAAGCTACAAGACCGTTCCCGTATTTTATGAGCTGCTTATTGACAGCTGCACTCCCGTCCGCATTTTCAGAGCAATGAAGCAGCATTACGAAAATTGCTTTATCCTTGAAAGCGTTGATAATTCCGACAGATGGGGACGTTACTCATTTATAGGTATCGACCCGAAAACCGAGATACGTATCAAGAACGGCGAGGGTGAAATTATACGCAGCGGCGAATCTCAGGCGGTAAAGGTGGATAATCCCATTGAGCTGCTGCAAAAGATCCTTGCGGAGAACACTGCTCCCAAGTTCCCGAACCGTCCCAAGCTGACAGGTGGTCTGGTGGGATATTTCGCTTACGACTGCGTGAGATATTTCGAAAAAACGCTGAAAAATCCTCCCAAGGACGATCTGGATATGCCCGATGCAAACCTCTTCTTATATGACGAGATTGTTGCATACGACCACCTTTCCAACAAGGCGGTTATTATCCTCAATATCCGTGCAGAGGAATCGGACATTGAAGCAAAATACAGAGAGCTTGAACAGAAGGCTTTGGAAATCGGCAGAGTTATTGCCGCATATGTTCCCGAGGAAAACGCTCCCAAGGGCGAAACCTCCGAGCCTATTTTTACATCAAATGTCACCAAGGAAGAATACATTGAAATGGTGGAGAAGTGCAAGGAGCATATCGTAAACGGCGACATCAGCCAGGTGGTCGTTTCTCAGAGATTTGAAACGGAAAATCCTCCCGAGCCCTTCGATGTTTACAGAATGCTCCGTTCCACAAATCCGTCCCCCTACCTTTATTATTTCGACCACAAGGATTACTGCATTGCGGGGGCATCTCCCGAAATGCTGGTAAATGTTACCGACAGGGCAGTTACCACAAAGCCTATTGCGGGAACAGTTCCCAGAGGTGCTACCGAAGCCGAGGACGAGGCACTGAAAAAGCAGCTTCTTGCCGACGAAAAGGAGAGGGCAGAGCATACCATGCTTGTTGACCTGGGAAGAAACGACGTTGGAAGAGTTTGCCGTTTCGGTACGGTTGAGGTTACCGATTATATGAGAGTTGAAACCTACTCAAAGGTAACGCACCTTGTTTCGGACGTTCACGGCGAGCTGGCAGAGGGCAAGACTGCACTTGATGCTCTCATGTCCGTGCTGCCTGCGGGAACCCTTTCGGGTGCACCGAAGGTTCGTGCAATGGAGATCATCGACAGCCTTGAAAAGAACAGAAGAGGTCTTTACGGCGGAACGGTCGGATATCTTGCCTTTGACGGCGACATTGACGCTTGTATCGCTATTAGAACGGTGCTTTTCAGAAACGGCAAGGCTTACGTTCAGGCAGGTGCGGGAATCGTCTACGACAGCGTTCCCGAGAAGGAATATGAGGAAACCAAAAACAAGGCTCTGGCGGTCATAAACGCCGTCAAGGAAGCCGCAAAGCTCTGATAGGGGGTCATTCAGATGATTTTAATGATAGATAATTACGACAGCTTCACATACAATCTTGTTCAGCTTATCGGTTCGCTTTATCCCGACATTAAGACAGTCAGAAACGATGAAATTACCTTAGATGAGATAGAAAAGCTTTTGTCCGACGGCGTGCTTGAAGCAATGGTAATTTCTCCGGGACCCGGCTATCCTGCCGATGCGGGAATAAGCGTTGAAGCCATCAGAAGATTTTCGGGAAGAGTGCCTATTCTGGGCGTTTGTCTTGGTCATCAGGCAATTGCTGAGGCGTTCGGCGGAAAGATAATCAAGGCTAAAAAGCCTATGCACGGCAAATCCTCCGAGATTTCCATTAACACGGAATGCAAGCTGTTTGCGGATATGCCCGATAAAATGAGAGTTGCAAGATACCATTCGCTGGTAATTGACCCTGTAACGCTGCCCGCTTGCCTGTCGGTGACTGCTGTTGACTCCGAGGGTCAGATAATGGCGGTAAAGCACAACGAACACTCCACCTACGGCGTTCAGTTCCACCCCGAGTCGGTGCTTGCGGAAAACGGAACGGCTATGCTTTCGGCGTTCATTTCGGAAATTGCGGGCATTAAGGGTTCAAAGCTGACTGCACCCTCCGTTGCAAGAGAAAGACGTGTCGGGCTGAAAAAGTTCATTGCAAAGGCTGCTGACGGTATCTCCCTTACGGAGGACGAGGCTTACGAGGCTATGAACATTATAATGTCAGACGCCGCTACCGATTCCCAGATAGGTTCCTTCCTGACCGCACTTCGCTGCAAGGGCGAAACCATTGAGGAGATAACGGGCTTTGCAAGGGTAATGCGCCAGAAGGCGGCTATCGTTCCTATCGGAAAATCTGCCGTTGACATCGTTGGAACGGGCGGCGACCTTGCCAACACATTTAACATTTCCACTACCGCTTCTTTCGTTATTGCGGGAACGGGTATGAACGTTGCAAAGCACGGAAACAGAAGCGTTTCCAGCAAGAGCGGTGCTGCGGACGTCCTTGAAGCATTGGGCGTTAAGATAGGCATGACACCTCAGAAGGCTGCCGCTTGTATCGCAGAAACGGGAATTGCTTTCCTGTTTGCGCAAAGCTTCCATTCGGCAATGAGATTTGTAGGTCCCTCAAGACGTGAAATGGGTATCAGAACGGTATTCAACATTCTTGGACCTCTGGCAAACCCCGCACTTTCCGATTATATCCTGCTGGGCGTTTACGATGAAAAGCTGCTTGAAACTATGGCAAAGGTGCTTATAAACCTTGGCGTTAAGGGCGGAATGATAGTTTACGGCGGCGGTCTGGACGAAATTTCCGTTTGCTCTAAAACTACCGTTTGTGAAATAAAGGGCAAGAAGCTTATTAAATATGAGATTGATCCCACCGATTTTGGAATGCCTATCTATCCCCGTGCGGATATTGTGGGCGGCACGGCTATGGACAATGCGAAGATAACCCTTGACATTCTCTCGGGAAAGGAACAGGGCGCAAAGCGTGATATCGTTCTGCTGAATGCGGGTGCGGCTATTTACTGCACAGGTGCTGCGGCTACCATTGAAGAGGGCATTGAAATGGCAAGAAAATCCATTGACAGCGGTGCGGCTCTGAAAAAGCTTGAAGAGCTGAAAGCATTCACAAACGCTCCCGACATTTGCATTGCGTGAGGTTTTTATGATACTTGATGAAATTATCGAAAAGAGAAAGATACAGCTTGAAAAGGAGATTTCAGCCGTTTCGGAAAGTGAGATGAAGCGGCTTGCGGAAACGGACAGCCGTCAGCCCATAGATTTCGGCGGGGCACTGAAAAAAAGCGGGCTTTCAATTATTGCGGAGGTGAAGAAGGCGTCCCCGTCAAAGGGGCTTATCTGCCGTGATTTTGAGCCTGCGGATATTGCCCGTGCATATGAGAAAAACGGTGCGTCCGCTATCTCCTGCCTGACTGATGAGTTTTACTTCAAGGTCAGTTCAAAATATCTCAATGAGATTCGTAAGACGGTTTCGCTGCCTATTCTTCGGAAGGATTTTATTATCTGTCCATATCAGATATATGAAGCAAAGGTCATCGGGGCGGACGCTGTGCTGCTTATTGCGGCGGTACACCCCACCGAGAAGCTTAAAGAGCTTGCGGGTATTGCCCATTCTCTGGGACTTTCCGTTCTGGCGGAAACTCATAACGAGGAGGAGTTGGAAAGCGTTCTTGAAGCGGGCTGCGACATTGTTGGCGTGAACAACCGAAATCTCAAGACCTTTGAGGTTTCCCTTGAAAACACACGCCGTTTGATGAAGCTTATCCCCGAGGACAGGGTGAAGGTTTCCGAAAGCGGTATAATGACTGCCGAGGATATGCGTTTTGTCCGTGAATGCGGTGCTGATGCGGTGCTTATCGGGGAACGCTTGGCGTCGAACGGTGCAAAGGGTGTTGCGGCGGCTATGATGGCACTTTTGGAGGGCAAATAAGATGTCAAAGCTAAAACTCTGCGGCATAAGGCGGGTTGAGGACGTGGAGTATCTCAACGAGTTCCCGCCCGATTATGCGGGATTCATCTTCGCTCCCACACGGCGGTATGTTTCCCCCGAAACGGCGAAAATGCTTATTTCACGGCTTGACCCGAGGATAAAAACGGTTGGCGTTTTCGTGGATATGCCCATTTCGGAGATGAAAACATTTGCGGATATGCTTGACGTTTTTCAGCTGCACGGCGGGGAAGATGAAGGGTACATTTCACAGCTTCGGAAAATTATCCCCGAAAAATGTGAGATATGGAAGGCTGTTCGGCTGAAAGTCCCCGAGGATATTGACAAAGCGGAAAGTCTTTCGGCTGACAGGCTGCTTATTGACGCTTACGACCCCAACGAATACGGCGGTACGGGAAAATCTGCGAGGATTGACCTTATCTTAAATCGGGAAATAACAAAGCCGTTTTTCATTGCGTGGGGCATTTCGGCGGACAATATTTCAGAGGTCAACAGACTGCTGGTCGGACGGGCGTACGGCTTTGATGTCAGCAGCGGCATTGAAACGGACGGAGTTAAGGACAGGGAGAAAATTCAGCGATTAACGGAAATATTCAGGAAGGAATTGATATAAATGTCTAAGGGAAGATTTGGCGAATACGGCGGACAGTATGTCCCCGAAACGGTTATGAACGCCGTTTGCGAGCTTGAAGCGGCTTACGAAAAATACAAGGACGACCCCCAGTTCAAGAGCGAGCTTGCGGCACTTTACAGGGATTATGCGGGCAGACCGTCCCTGCTGTATTTTGCGGAAAAGCTTACAAAGGAGCTTGGCGGTGCGAAAATTTACATCAAGCGTGAGGACCTCAATCACACGGGTTCACATAAGATAAATAACGTCTTGGGTCAGATTTTGCTGGCTAAGAAAATGGGCAAGAAGAGAATTATTGCCGAAACGGGAGCGGGTCAGCACGGCGTTGCAACTGCTACCGCCTGCGCACTTTTCGGCATGGAATGCTGCGTTTATATGGGTGCTGTGGACGCTGAAAGACAGTCCCTGAACGTTTACAGAATGGAGCTTTTGGGTGCAAAGGTGGTAAAGGTTCAGAGCGGCACAAAAACCTTGAAGGACGCTATCAACGAGGCTATGAGGGATTGGGCGTCCAACATTGAAACTACATTCTACTGCATAGGTTCGGTAATGGGTCCCCACCCCTATCCGCAGATGGTAAGGGATTTTCAGAAGATAATCTCCGAGGAAATCCGTGCTCAGCTTATGGAGAAAGAGGGCAAGCTCCCTGACTGCGTTTTTGCCTGCGTTGGCGGCGGCTCAAATGCTATGGGTGCATTCTATGACTTCATCAAGGACGAATCCGTTCGTTTGGTGGGCGCAGAGGCGGCAGGTCTTGGCGCAGATACCGATCAGCACGCAGCTACCCTTGCAAAGGGCACAACGGGTATTTTCCACGGTATGAAATCGGTATTTTTACAGGACGAATATGGTCAGATAGCTCCCGTTTACTCCATTTCTGCGGGACTTGATTACCCCGGAATAGGCCCCGAACACGCAAATCTCCGTGCTACGGGACGTGCGGAGTATATCCCCATAACCGATGAAGAAGCCGTTTGCGCTTTTGAACTGCTGTCAAGGACCGAGGGCATTATCCCCGCAATTGAGTCCGCACACGCTGTTGCGGCGGCTGTAAAGATGGTTCCGCAGATGGGCAAGGATAAGATAGTCGTAATAAATCTGTCGGGCAGAGGGGACAAGGACGTTTATTCTATCGCAAGATACAGGGGCGTATCTTTAAGCGAAGAGTAAGGAGGAAACAACGATGAATCGTATAGAAAATAAATTTGCGGAGCTGAAAGCCGCAGGAAAAAAGGCACTTATCACCTTTCTGACTTCGGGCGACCCCGACATTGAAACTACCGAAAAAGCCGTTCTGGAGATGTTTGACAAGGGCGCAGACATTATTGAGCTGGGCGTTCCCTTTTCAGACCCCGTGGCGGAGGGCCCCGTTATCCAGGAGGCAAGTCTGCGTTCCTTAAACGGCGGAACTAACCTTGACAAGATTTTCGGTGCAGTGGAGAATATCAGAAAAGCAACCGATAAGCCGCTTGTGCTTATGATGTATATCAACACAGTTTTCCGCTACGGAACGGCTAAATTCTTCGAGAAATGCCGTCTGACGGGCATTGACGGCATTATTATCCCCGATATGCCCTATGAGGAAAAGGAAGAGGTTTCCGCCGAGGCGAAGGCAAACGGCGTTCTGTCCATTAGCCTTGTTACGCCTGTTTCGGGGGACAGAATAAAGATGATAGCCGAGGAGAGCGAGGGTTTCCTCTACTGCGTATCCTCCACGGGCGTAACGGGAATGAGGTCGGGCTTTACCACCGATTTCGGGGAGTTTTTCGGTGAGGTTTACAAGTATGCGAAGGTGCCTTGCTGCGTGGGCTTTGGAATTTCGGGTCCCGAGCAGGCTAAGAAAATGTCGTCATACTGTGACGGTGTTATTATCGGAAGTGCGGTCGTAAAGCTGGCTGCGGAACACGGTAAGGATTTTCCGAAATATGCGGGAGAGTTTGTTTCGGCGGTAAGAACGGCTTTGGACGAGTGATTAGTGTTGAGTGTTAAGAGTTAAATGTTGAGTTAATGGTGACGGTCATATCTATTTTGGAGTGAAATAGATATGACCGTTACTTTTTTACTTTCGCCAAAATCAAAATCCCATGTTGAAAAAGCACGCAGTAAAGAAAAAAACAGGCAGAAAAATTCAAAAGCTTTCAATTGACCTGATATGAATTTTATCTGCAATATGATTTTCGGTATGCTTGCTTCAAAAAGTGCCTTTTTTATGTTCTGAGGTGTATATGCTGATTTTGGGGTAAGTTAAATGTCCAAAATCATTGACTTTTTACACTCATTATAGTATAATATACTTATGCAATCTCCCGTTAATCGACAAATCACGAAAACATCGAAAGGAGAACGCTCTCAAAGGAGCGATGCCAATATGAAAAAATACCTTATCAGTTTTTTTTGCCTGTTTACAATGCTTTTTTCACTGACCGCCTGCGGACAGTCCGAGGGTGCGGAGGGGGAAGATACCGATAATGCCGAAGCCTCCGTTTCCGACGAGGACAAGCCCGAAAAGGACAAGGAGCCCGACGAGTCCTCAGCGTCCGACGGTGAGGAAACTACCGAAACCGAGCCTGCCGAATCTATGGTTGAGGTTGTCGAGTCCGCCCTGTCCGAGATAAATGGTGCCCTTGACGTTATTGCCAAGGAAAACGACGGAAATCCCGAGGTTGGCGAAGCTATTGTCACCATCAGAGATTCCTCAAACCTGTTAGCCAGCAGCTATCTTGATTCCGAAGAGCTTGCAAAGCCCACACCTGCAGTAATTACGGGACGTATTCTTATGTCCCTTTACAATACCGACACATTTTACGGAAACTGGTTTGCATCGAATATCGAGAGCGGAACTATCCGTTTTGGATTTTACGATATGACAGGCGACGGGATCCCCGAGCTATTTGTTGAAACCTCCGACGCTATCTGTTCCATTACCAATATAGTAGATGTTTCCGAAAAGGGCTTTAATCTGCTTGCGCAAATAATTTCCCCGAAAATGGAGGGAACCGATGAAATTCAGGTGACCTGGTACACGGGAAACCGAGGTCTTTTCCACGTCAGCAACCAAAACCGTGCAGGCGGTGTCAGCGAGATAAAGGTCATTATCGAACCCACCGAGGAAGGCGCAGTCAAGACCTATTGGTACAGCACCTCCGACAACAATCTAGGAAATGCTGACAAGAAGCTTGCGGATTATCAGGTGATCGGTGAGGGAATGAAAACCACCCGTATTTTCGCCGCCTCCGAGGTAAATTACGAGAATATAAAAGCTGAGATCGAGAAGATATTCGAGATAACCGAGCCTGTTGCACCTGTTGAAACCGATGTTACCGATGAGGACGGAAACCCCATTGAATCGGAGGAAACCGAGAAGGAATAACCCATGAAGTACAATGTTATGTCCCCCCATGCGGAGGAATTTATCTCTCACGAGGAGATTATGAGTTCTTTGGAATATGCCGAGGAAAACCGTCTGAACAGAGCGGAAATAGAAGCCGTTCTGGAAAAGGCGGAGAAACTGAAGGGTGTGTCCCACCGTGAAGCGGTCTTGCTTGCCGAATGTGGATTTGACGACCTGAACAGCCATATTTTTGCCCTTGCCCGTAGGATAAAGGAAAATTTTTACGGCGGACGAATCGTGCTTTTTGCTCCGCTTTATCTGTCAAATTATTGCGTAAACGGCTGCCTATACTGTCCCTATCATCTGAAAAACAAGCATATCCCCCGAAAAAAGCTCACTCAGGAGGAGATAGCCGCCGAGGTCATGGCTTTGCAGGATATGGGGCACAAGCGGCTTGCTATTGAGTCGGGCGAAGATCCCGTGAACAATCCCATTGAGTATATTCTGGAAAGCGTTAAGACCATCTATTCTGTGAAGCACAAAAACGGTGCTGTCCGCAGAGTTAACGTGAATATTGCAGCCACCACCGTGGAAAATTACCGCCGTTTAAAAGAAGCCGAAATAGGTACTTACATACTTTTCCAGGAAACATATAATAAGGAAAATTACGAAAAGCTCCACCCAACAGGTCCCAAACACAACTACGCCTACCATACCGAAGCTATGGACAGGGCTATGGAAGGCGGCATTGACGATGTGGGCTTGGGCGTTCTGTTCGGACTGGACAGCTGGAAATACGAACTGGCGGGTTTGATAATGCACGCCGAGCATCTGGAGGCATACAAGGGTGTGGGTCCTCATACCATAAGTATTCCGAGGATTCGTCCCGCAGACGATGTTGACCCCGACAGCTTCAACAACGCCGTTCCCGACGATGTTTTCGAGAAAATTGCGGCAGTTATACGAATTGCCGTGCCGTACACGGGTATGATCGTGTCCACAAGAGAGTCCGCAAAGGTCAGGGAAAGAGTGCTTGAACTGGGCGTTTCCCAAATAAGCGGCGGTTCAAAGACAAGCGTCGGCGGATATGCAGCCCCTTGCTATGAAGACGAGGACTCCGCACAGTTTGACGTAAACGACCGCCGAACCCTTGACGAGGTAGTTTGCTGGCTGTTGAATCTTGGATATATCCCCAGCTTTTGCACCGCCTGCTATCGTGAGGGACGCACGGGCGACAGATTTATGTCCCTTTTGAAATCGGGTCAGATAGCCAACTGCTGCCACCCCAACGCACTTATGACTCTAAAGGAATATCTTGAGGATTACGCTTCCGCCGAAACCAAAGCGGCGGGCGAAGCGGCAATTCTCCGTGAGATAGAGCGAATCCCCAACGAAAGGGCAAGAGAGCTCTGCCGCCTGAATATTGAGAAAATAGCGGGCGGTCAGCGTGATTTCAGATTTTAGGAGGTCATTCAAATGGATATTAAAGCAAAAATCGACGAGGTAGTCGAAAAGATCAAAAACGACAAGGATTTTGCCGCAGAATTTACCAAAGACCCCGTTAAGGCAGCCGAAAAGGTGCTGGGTGTTGACCTGCCCGACGATGTTATCAACTCGGCTATTGACGGCATCAAGGCAAAGCTGAAAGCCGATGATGTAAAGGAAAAGCTGGGCGGTCTGGGCAATATGCTGGGCGGCATTCTCAAGTAATATTTTGCAGACAAAAAGCTGTATCATACCTTTGATTTGGTGTGATACAGCTTATTTCATGCTTACATCAATGGTGCAATCAGCCGAAGCAGGCTTCCCAGTGCCTTTTTCCACGCGGGATATTTGCGGACATTATCCATATCAATGGCAATGCACTTTCTCAGCGTTTTGAGGAAATCCCGCTCAATACGGGCAATTTCCGAGCATTTATACATAAACGCCGCACATTCAAAATGAAGATAAAGGCTCCTGTAATCCAGATTTATGGAGCCCACCACCGCTCTGTCATCGTCGGAAACAAACACTTTCGCATGGACAAAGCCCGGCTCATACTCGAAAATCTTCACGCCCGCCTGTATAAGCTCCTTGTAATGGCTTCGTGCCAGAAGATAGGCATACTTTTTGTCAGGGATATGGGGCAGTATCAGCCGCACGTCAACACCCCGCATGGCAGCATGGGTCAGGGCAGTAGTCATTTCCCCGTCAAGAATGAGGTAGGGCGTCATAATGTGAACATACCGCTTTGCCGTGTTGATAATGTCAAGATAGACCATTTCGCCCACGTTTTCGCCGTCCAGCGGGCTATCGCCGTAGGGCATAACATAACCGTCCGCACCCGGGACGGGAACGCTCGGCACGAGATATTTGCTGTAATCGTCCTCCGTTTTCTCGTCAACATTCCACATTTGCAGGAACATCATGGTAAAGCTTTCCGCCGCATCACCCTCCAGCATTACCGCCGTGTCCTTCCAATGACCGTACAAAAGCTTTCGGTTTATGTACTCATCTGCCAGATTTACGCCGCCCGTGAATGCCACTCTTCCGTCAATGGAAACTATCTTTCGGTGGTCACGGTTGTTCTGCGATGTGGACAGAACGGGACGAATGGGCGCAAACATCTTGCTCTTTATGCCGTACTTTGCAAGCTCCTTTGGATAACCGTAGGGCAGCAGCACAACAGAGCACATTCCGTCATACATTACCCTGACCTCCACGCCCTCGGCAGCCTTGCGTTTGAGCACGTCCAGAACCGCCTGCCACATTTCCCCGTCCTCGATGATAAAATATTCCATGAAGATGAACTTTTCCGCCTTTTCAAGCTGTATCAGCAGTTCTGCCAGCTTGTCCTCGCCAAGCGGGAAATAGGTCACCTTTGTGTTCTTGTAAATGGGATAGCCGCCGTAGTTGGACATATACTTTGCCAGTGAAGCCGTCAGCGGCTCCTGCTCCTCCAGCTCGTCCATAACGCCCTTGTTCTGGGAAATGAGCTTTGATGTCCTGTCGCAGATGTCAATGTGACGGTGTCTTATGATATTTGTACCCGGCTGCAGCCTTGACCACATATATATCAAAGCACCGAAAATCGGCAGGATAAGCACAGGTATTACCCAGACCAGCTTAAATTCGGGGCTGCCCTTTCGATTGATGATGTACACCAGAAGAATACTGCTCAGCACCGTAAACAGTGCATAGATATATCCGGAATATGTCCCAAGCTTTGCAAAAACCACAAAAAGATAAGCAATTTGCAGCAAAAGCATAAGTATGTATATCATTGAACGTCCGAAAATTATTCGAAAGATGTGTTTCAGCGATTTTTTCATAAAGATTCCCTCAAAATAAACGGGGACGCCGTTTAAGACGTCCCCTTAGTATTAGTCTGCGTCCAAGGAAAGATTGGTTTCCTCAAATGCTGTTCTTATGGTGTCAAGAACGGAACGATAGTTGTCAAGGAATGCAGCCGTGCGGTCCTTGATAGCGGTAATATCGTCGCTCTTTCCTGCGACCTCCAGCGAGAATGCCAGCTCGGAAAGCTCTGTTGCACCGATATTTCTTGCGGCACTCTTTGCCCCGTGTACCTCAACGGTGTAGGTTTTCCAGTCCTCGGCATCATATGCCTGCTTAATAGCGGCTGTATTCTCGGTATTAACAAATATTCTCAGAACGTCAATGTAAACGTCCTCGTTGCCTATGCAGTTTGCAAGTCCCGAAACAACGTTGATACCCTTTAGTTTGTCAAGAAGCTTCACAAAGGGGACCTGAGTTGTAACTGTATGCTCAATGGTCTGATCCTCAATTGCTGCTGACTTGACCTGCTTATGTCTGGGAACCCACTTTCTAAGCACCTTTTCCAGCTTTTTCAGGTCAACGGGCTTAGAAAGGAAATCGTTCATACCGTTCTCGTAGAACAGCTCCTCAACGCCCTTGATAGCGTTGGCGGTAAGGGCAACGATAGGCACCTTCTTGGCGTACTCAATGTCCATTCCTCTGATTATCTGAGTAGCTTCAACGCCGTCCATCTGGGGCATCATATGGTCCATAAAGATAATGTCGTATCTTTCGCCGTCCTTAATAAGGTCGATAGCCTGCTGACCGCTTGTTGCGGAAACAACGCTCATTCCGTAGGGCTTCATCATACCCTCGGTAACACGGATATTTACCTGATTATCGTCAACAATAAGTATCTTCGCCTCGGGAGCGGTAAAGGGAACGCCCTTCTTGACCTGCAGTCTTTCGTGGAGATTTGCGGACTTGTCAAAGTTGCTGGGAGCGGGATTGGAAATGCCCTGGGGAAGGGTAAATCTGAATGTGCTTCCCTTTCCGTAAACGCTGTCAAATGTAATGGTACCGTTCATAAGGTCCAGCAGACGCTTGCAGATAGCAAGACCCAGACCTGTACCCTCAATGTTTCTGTTTCTCTTGGTATCTGCCTGAGAGAATTCGGAGAACAGCTTATCCATATCCTCGGGCTTTATGCCGATGCCTGTGTCGGAAACTGCCACCTGCAGCTCACCTGTGTTGGTTTCCTTGGGAGCCCATCTTACGGACAGAGTGATAGTACCCTTTTCGGTGAACTTAACAGCATTGTTCAGGATATTTATAAGCAGCTGACGGAATCTCATTTCATCGCCCACAAGTCCCGTAGGAACAGCGGGGTCAATGTCCATTACAAGCTCAACCTTGCTCTTTAATCGTACCTGGATAACGTTCATAACGTCATACATAACAGATGTGAACTGATACTCTGCGGGAATTATCTCCATCTTGCCCGACTCGACCTTGGAGAAATCCAGAATGTCGTTAATGATATTCAGCAGATTTTCCGAAGAATTCTTGATGGTCATAACGTATTCTTCGGTTTCCTCGGAAATATCGGTCTGCAGCATAAGGTCTGCCATACCGCAGATAGCATTCATAGGAGTTCTTATCTCGTGGGACATATTTGCAAGGAAGTTGGACTTACTTTCGTTAGCCTCAATAGCCTCGTTGGTCTTTTCCTCGAGATTTTTCCTGTACTTCTCGCTGCTGCCGGTAAGCAGGAAGAGAGTGAGGTTGAATACCTCATAGATGAAGAACATAATTATCTCGGATTCCAGCCCGGGATTTCCAATATTAATGATGATAGAAACAATGATTGCAACAGAAGATTCTATCCAATATTCAATGTTCAGCTGCTTCTTGGCAACCATTGAAACCAGCACACCGCCGCCCATGTAAACAAACGGGAGCATAGCCGTTGCTTGCGCTGTCGCTTGCGCTGTCGCTTGCGCTGTCGCTTGCGCTGTCGCTTGCGCTCCGCTGCAGCTGAGAAACTCGCCGATAATAAGCAGGATAAATATTACCCTCTCTGCAATGTCCTCATTCTTATTGACCAGAAAAACCACACCAGCAACAATAAGTGGAACAAAAGCAATTGCAGCAACAGCCACACCACTCGAATGCGAAACAGCCGCCAGCACAATTCCAAGCACTGTAACAGCCGCAAACTCGGCAAGAGTGAGCTTCATCGTTTCCTTATAACCAAACATTTCCGTACCCTCTTTTACATTAGAATCTAAAGGAAATTTTGCCGAATTACGGCAAAACGTCCCTAATCGTTATTATTATAGCACTATTTTTGGGGATTTGCAAGATTTTGACGAAAAAATTTTTATTTTTATTCAAATTTAGCGTTATAAACAAAAAGAAGCTGAAATATTTAGCAATTAAAATATATAGAAATTAGTGAACAGAAGCATTTATCGACTTTTTATCCAAGTTGCACATTAATACTAAACACTCATTGAATTATGGGAATCTCTCGGCACAAAACCACATATACGCAAGCTTTTGTGCCGATTTCTTCTCCATAATTCTAATGGTGTTTAGTATAAGCCAATAACTTCAAAGCTTCTCTTCCGCAGCCTCCAAAGACGAATACCCGTACATTTTTACCGTGTTCTCCATAATATCGAACACAAGATTTTCCCCGTTCTGCGCCTTTTGGGAGATGAAGTAGCCGTATTCAAGTAGCGTTTCGGGGGAATACGCCGCCAGTTCGCCCTTTAGATAGGTTTCGTAGGAGGTGTTGTCTATCTCGTCGGTCATCTCGGAAACGGAGCGTGCATTTGCCGCCAGCTTCGGGAATTTCTCCGAAAACTCGTTCATCATACCCACCTGCACCGCCGCAATAGAATTGATTATCTGCCGTCTTTCCTCGGGGATAGGCGGCAGATCTTTTTCTATCTTCGCAAATTCCTCGGGAGAAGTGTGTTCCATCATATAGGCATATTTGAGGGTAATGGGATTGCCCTTTTCCGCTTCATATCTGAGAAGGTCATTTCTCCAGCATTCAAGCAGCTTCTCACTCCACGCCAGATACTGACTTTTGCGCATTATCTCAAAGGTTGAAAAATCGTCCTGACATGACGCCCGCCCGCCGATATTTTTCACCTTGTCAAAAAATTTCCATTCAAGCTGCGTAATTTCCTCCGCAAGCTCTGATTTTCTATCCAATTTCATCAGTTCCTTTCCAATATCTTCAAGATAATTTCCCGAAATTTCAATGCCAAATTTCTCGAAAACGACGGAAACAAGCATATCCGCCGCCTTTGAGATAAGCCCCGCCCGCTCATTGGGGGAATGACATATCATTATCTCCGAAAGCACTCCGGCAAACTCACCGAAGCCAAGCTCATTAGCCGCCCTATGACGCCATTTCGGTATAGGCGCAAACTGTCCCATTATGGGGAAAACGCAGTAAAGCGCATTCTGAACAAAGTCCGCAGTCATCAGCTCCGCAGTCAGCGTATCTCCCCGATTTACCGCCCGAAGATAGTTATACTGCCCGCTCTGAGCCGCACAGGCAAGCCCCTGAGCAAGCTTTTTTCTCCGAATATTTTCGGGATAATACCGTCTGAACGCCTTGACAGCCTTTGTAAAATCTCCCCCGTCGTCACGGAAAATTTCACCCGCCGAAAGCGCCGCAAGACCGTACTCATTGGCAAAAATCCACTCGCTTTCCTCGGCAGGCGGTGCGGACAATCCCGTAAGACTGCGGAAAAAATCTTCAATGACAATAACTCCCCTCCGCACGCCGTTCAGCGACTTTGGTGCCTTCGGAATTCCCCGAAAATATTTCGGCAATCGGTCATACGCCGCCTGCAGATCCGCACCTATTATATTATATGTATCTCGGGAAACAAACAGCCCAAAGCCCGCCCCGAAATCGTGGTCGTGAGAGGAAATGTCGTCAAAACCAAGAACGTCTGAGCCGTCCCCCATAAGTCCCACCGCTATTTTGTCAAGATAATTCCCGAACTGTTCCAAAAGCTGCCCGCCGTATTCCTTAAAATATTCCCGTGAAATATACATACCTTTAAGCTGCTCGGACAGACCGCATCTTTCCATAAAATCAGCATATCTCTCCAGCAGACGGACATACGCCGAAGAATATCCCGTGTTGAGATGAAGTTCCTCAAGTGCGTGCTCGTAAAGTGCCCTTGCACCGTCCTTATCGCCCTTAACGTCCGAAATCTCCGCTTTTGCCGCCAATGCCGCACTGTAATGGAAATCACGGCTGTCCTCGGGGTCACGCTCGAAAATTTCAAGAGCACGGTCGGCGTATTTCTCCGATTCCGAAATATCTCCCAGCTTCATCAGCGAAGCCGAAAGATTTGAGCAAGCGGCAGCTATTTCATAATCGGCAGAATTTTCCTCCGCAATGGCAAGCGCACTTTTCAAAGCGTCTGCGGAACGGGCAAAATCCCCCATTTCCTGATAAAGCAGACTGAGATTGTTATAATATCCCGAAATACGCATATCGTTTTTCGGCAGATTTTCGGAATATATCCCAAAGCATTTCTCGAAGCAGTCCGCAGACAGTTCAAATTCGCCTGCAGCCCTGTACGCATTTGCGGCATTAAGCAGTGCCGTACCGTGGGGAACAGTCCCCGCAATACCGAAGCTTTCGCAAAGCTTTAGCATACTTCCCGCATAGCGTGCTGCCTTGTCCGCCTGACCGCTGTCACGGTAAAAGCCCACCAGTTCGCTGACCAGGGAGAGTATGGCTTCATTGTCCCCTTCTGTCATAGCTTCTTTTATGGAATTTTGCAGAAAATCCTCCACCAGATCGGAACGATGCTCCGCAAAAAGTTTATCAAGCTTGTCAAGCGTTTTTATCAAATCCATACAAATTCTCCTATTCCGCATAAACCGACGTAATTCCCAGATATTCTTCCAGCGTCAGCCCGCTGTTAAATACCTTTTCCGCAGTTTCCTTGCCCAGATATCGAATATGCCACGGCTCATAAATATATCCCGTAATATCCTCCTTGCCCTTCGGATAGCGGATAATAAAGCCGTATTCATGGCAATGCTCGGCGACCCATTTTCCCTCGGCGGTGTCCGCAAAGCTGTCGTCAATGGAATTCAGGTCAAACGCCAGACCCGTCTGATGCTCGGAATGTCCGGGACGTGCCGAATATCTGTCGGCTTCTTCCTTGCCGCTGCGGTTCACATATCGCTGATACAGCCCGCTCTGATATTCGTAGGAACGGAACCCCGACGCTATCCAGATGTTCAGCCCCTCATTCCACGCCGCCGACTGCATTTCCTTAAATGCCGCCTCCGCTTCAGGCTGAACGCCGGGGTTATAGTCCTCGGGAAGAGCGTAGGTCTTGTTTGCGATAAGGATTCCGTCTATGTAGGTCGGTTCGCCGTGGGTCTGCGGCGGGGCTGTTACAGTTACCTTTACCGACGCAGACACGGATTTGTTCGCCGCAGCCGTAACTGTCACCGTACAGCTGCCCTCGGAAATTCCCGTAATATTTCCGTAGCCGTCCACCCTTGCAACGGCGGTGTCGTCCGACTCCCAAATCTCGGATTTATCGGGACAATCAGCGGGCAGCATGGTCACGATTGGCATCTTTTTTTCGCCAACCGTCAGCTGTATCTCATATGTGCTGAGAGTAATGCTTTCGGGGCGATTTTCGGTATCAATGACAGTTTCCGAAGCTGTTTCGGATATAACACTTTCCGTTTCGGTTGTGACCTCTTCCGCAGTTGTTTCCGATTCGGCAGTCGTTTCGGCTATAATGTTTTCTGTGGTTGTTTCGGTAGTGCCTTCCGTTGTTTCGGGTTCCGTAGTATTCTCGGAAACCGAAGATGATGAAGTTTCAATATCGCCGCCTGCGGGAACTGCGCCTTCCTCTATGGGCGAACAGGCAGTAAGTCCCAAACAAAGCAGCAAAGCCGCCGCTGTTTTTTTCATTTTATTACTTCCTTTCTGGTGTTGTTTTTATTAATACGTTTTACTATGCCGATTTTTTGCATTTTTGGTTACTTATACATTATAACACATGCGGAAAATTTTTTCAACAAAAAAAGTGACGGATAATTTGGATCATATGGTATCGGGTGCTGAATTGAATGTGGAAAGCGCAAAGTGAGAAGCGGAAGGCAAAAAGCTAAAAGTAAAAGTTAAAAATGAAAAGTGGAAAACGAATATATAAAAGTTTCGCCAGCCTTTTCTAAAGGCTGCGGGGTCGAGGGGCAGCGCCCCCGTCGCCTCCGCAGAGGCGAAATCC
>CAMCRP010000041.1 GCA_945877315.1 uncultured Ruminococcus sp.
TTCTGTTAAATATCTATACACAAACTATTATATCACATATTTTTTTATTTGTCAATAGACTTGGAACGAATAATTAAACCCGGAACGAAATGTACCAATAACATAGAAAAAGCGTGAATTTCGTTCCATGTTTGCCTGTCAGTTCATCATTTTTCGCAAATACATAAGTACTGCCCTGTCCCCTGCGGCATTCTCCATAGGCATTTTATCATCGCTAATGTCGAAAAGCATACAGCCGCAATGCCCCTTAAAGGTGGGGAAACAGATTATCCGAAGAAACCTGTCGATTTCGGGGCTGTAGTCGATAAGCTCAAGAGTTTCGCCGTAAAGCACCGCACGTTCATAGGTTCTGAGCCACTTGCTGTCCATATTCTTGAAAATGCTGCCGAAGCTGCTGCCAATGAGCTTGTCAAGAGGGCAGTTCTCCAGCTTAGCAAGGGCTTCATTTCCGTAGCGGAATATCCAGTCCACCGCCTGACTGTCCTCGTCAAAAATCATCTCAATATCGGTAAAGGCAACGGGGATATTGTCAAAGCACTTGTAATGCTCGTGATATTCATCATCTATCATGGAATTGCTGCCGCTCATAATCTCTTCAACGATAATTCGCTGCTTTTTGCGGAATTTCTCGATAATCTCCTCTCTGTGCAGTGCGGAATATTCCAGAGAATCGCCGTTTGACAGGGTGAGAAGCTGATTTACACTGTGGATAGCCTTTGCCGAAACAAGACAGCCTCGGTGGATCCTGATAAAATCCTCTCCCAGCACCTCCATGAACTCGTTAAAGGTCATTCGTGTTTTGAGTACGCTCCCGTCCGAAACGTGAACATAAGCATCCTGCTTTTTCATCATTATATAAAGTATGCTCGCTGCGGGGAGAGTGTAGGTCTTTCTGCCTGATATGAATGTTATGGTCTTTTCTTCCATTGTTTTGCACCTCGATTTGGATTTTTGGTTACTTCTTATATTATATAGTATTGTGGGGAGATAGTCAAGGAGTAGGATAATCTCCCGACAAAACATTTACGGTTCTGCACGCATGCGATATTGGTGGATATGTAATGTCAGCAAGTTCTGCCGGTTTCAAAATGATACTCTAACCAAGTGGCTGAATCGTTTTGAAAAGTCTCAAAAGTTGGAAACTAAAGAGCAAAAAGATGCTGCCGAAAGCTGATTTTTTCTAATGGCAACTAGTTGCTATATTGCCATTAAATTAGTTGCCATATTGCCATATCATCATTTTCATATTTCTATACCGCTACTATGTCTAAAAAGCCAAAAGCCATTAGAATAGACAACAGTCGTTAAAATGCCTGTTTACGCCGTTCTAAGGCTTCAATAATGGAACTTCAAGCGTATTATAACGCCCTTATAATGCAATAACAAAGAAAGCGGCAGTTTTCAACGAAGTCACAAAAAACGTTGAAAACTGCCGCTTTCACTTTGACACCATATTTTAACAATTAATCATCGTCAAGCTTTTTTAAATCAAAATAACCCCAATTCTACGTACTTTTAAGCCCATTTAAACATTTTTCACACCTATTAAACCTTTTTACCTTTTTTCTTACTATACGTGTCAAATTACAATAAAAAAGGCGCACATCTTACCGAAAGGCAGGGTGTGCGCCTTGCTGTGTTTTGCTGCAAATTGAAATGGTCTGCCGCATTAGAGTACTGCCGATAAAGAAGTATTATCGGTACTGAGCGACAAACTTTGTTCATTTCGCAAATTAACATACGAATTGGCAAAGAGGGTCGCCCCTTTGCAGCAAACCTTTTTGTCATAATTCTCTCAAGCCCATAATTCAATGGGTTTAGGAAAAAGCTGATTAATACTAAACACTCATTGAATTATGGGAATCTCTCGGCACAAAACCACATAGACGCAAGCTTTTGTGCCGATTTCTTCTCCATAATTCTAATGGTGTTTAGTATAATGCGAAGCATTCGTTTCGCCGTATGCGGGAACGCTCGAAAATGCTTGACTGAGAGGGTTTCCGCAGACGGCAGAAACGATTTAATCAGCGTTTCCTTAGTATTAGGGAAAAACTTCACATTTCCGCATCAGGCTGACGGTATCATCTGAGAATAGATCCTTGCGTTGGTATAAACAATGTGATCGCTGCAGCCGGAATTTTCAATAGGCTCACCGTTTTCATCAAGAAGCATTGCTGTAAGCTGGACCTTGTAATTTGAGTAAAGCTTACCCGCTCCTTCAAGCTCCGCTCCCGTTATTACCGAATAACTCGTTATGACCTCAAAAGAACCCGCTTCAAAATTCAGCTCATTCTCCTTGTCAAACAGGAATTCATATGAACCGTTATTTTCGGTATAGGACTTAGCAGAACCATTTTTGTCATAAAGCGCTGCGTCCTCAAGATAATCGCCAATGTCAACGGCATTATAGCTTCCGCCGTTTTGCTTCTGATACAGCGAAAGGGTAAATTTCACCTTGCTTGCCCTGTCAAAAACTGCTTCGGGTATATTCAGAACATTGTAATATCCCACTGCCGTTATCTTATCATTAATGTCATTGCCGTTAATGCCCAGCTTAGTCAATTCGTTAGGCGAATTTTGCGGTATATTGTAGCTTAAAGACGCTGCTTCAATGTTTTCACGGTAATAGGACTTTCCGTTTTCATCGTTCTTTTCTTCGGACATATTGCTTTGCTCAATATTGTCCTGAACATACGCAAGATTTGAGCTTGCAGACAGTGTGACGCCATAGGTTTCGTTCTGATTTTTGCGTTCGGGGAACTGCGCAATAATGCTTTCCTCGTCCGAATAGGTGATAAGCAGGTCATCGCAGGAGATGGTCACGCTGCTGCTGCTGATAAGCTGTGCCTTAATATCCGCCGTATCGCTTGTAAGGATTATTGACGAATCGGGGTTGGAGAAATTCTGGTTATATTCGGCAGCACCGATCTTATATGTACCCGTTATGCGGGGATTTCCCTTAACACCCTTTTCGGTGGCAGACTCATCGCTTCTTGTGGCTTCAATAATAAAGCCGTGATAGAGATGAATGGAGTCATCGTTAAGATAAGGCTTGACCTCCGCCGCATTATCGGGCTTTAGGGAGATAACAGTTTTCAGCTGTACATTCAGTGAACGGTTGCTGTCGTTTATTACCTCACTGCCTGTTGACTTGAATGAGAAGGTCTGGTCATAGAGATTACCGAGTATCATATGCACCATACTTTCCTTGGCATTCTCGTTGTCAAGATGGGAAGGCGTCATATTGGTATCGGCAAGCCTTTTGCCGCAGGTGAGAGTAATATTTCTCATAGGCGCATCATTATCGGTCTTTGTAAAGAAGCTGATATAATAATCCTCCTCAACCTTCAAAAAGCCTGTTACGCTGTCAATCATGCCTGACTTAGGCGTAAGTACTGCGCTGTAAAGGGTTGTGGTATCTGCATCGGAATCGGTCTTTTTGCGGTAATACTCCCCGCCTATTATAACGGCTGCATTTGCAATTTCGTCTGCGGTGCATTTTACCAGATTTCCGTCTGCGTCCTCACTTACCGTAATATCTGCCGATTTATTAAGCAGGTCGCAGAAGGTCACGGGGACAAACAATGTTCCGTCTGACGCTGCGAAGCATCCGAAGTCAAGCTTATCGTCGGAGGAATTAAATGCCTCCCCGATAGTTGAATAGTACGGTCTGGAATAATTATTTCTGTCAACCAGAACAAGCCTTGTATCGGCAGGAAGATCGTTCTTGCTTTTCAGAAGCACGGATTTTCCGTAGTTTGAAAGCAGATTTTCACCGCTGTTTATGACATTCTGCCATTCATCGGCAGTGCGTTTATATGAATAGGTTATATAAGCAGTAACGGGATTACCGTAGTTTTCCAGAACAGGGTGTCCGTCCGTGTAAAAGCTTACGTTGTAGGTCGTACCCGAAAGTGCCGCCGCTCTGAAATCAAAGTCCAGCATTTTTTCAACGTATACGGGGATATACAGATGATACGCTATCTTTCCCGCAGTATACGGGTCATAATACTGAATGTCTATCAAAGTAAACTGCTCGTAATTACTGTCATAATCCAGATTTGTCATTCTGAAATAGCCGTTTCTGTATTCCAGAGTCTTTGCAAGAGAATCGCCTGTTTCAAAAACTCCGTTTGATTCATTCAGCCTTAACGGAATAATGTCAACATTGCAGATACTGCTGTCAGCCTGTGCGTAATTAGCCACACTCACATCATTGGTAAGGATATGGATATAGCTATTGAGCATTTCCGTCACATTGCGGTAATTGGAGTCGTTTATCACCAGAATGGGAATGTCATTTGGTATGGACGCACCTGTCCTTTCATTGAAGGCAGACCGTTTGCTTTCATACTGCAAAAATTTGTCGTTGTATTCATCGACAATATTATTATAACCTGTCACATTTCCAATGTCGGACAGTATGGAATCCACCGCCGATTTGTCTGCACCGTCACCCGTAAGGAACTGTGTGCTGTCAATGACAGTTTTCGGGTTCACAGTAACATAGGGATAGGAGCCTATATCATCGACAACGGTTTTTCTGTTTACCGATGAAGCCTCCTTGTTTGCGGCGGCTTCGTCAAGGCAGCTGCCCGTGAAATCGGCATAGATCACATAGCATGTGCCTTCATTTTTGCCAATATTTTTGCCGATATATTTTCCGCCCGGGTCCTTCTGCATACATACGCCCACCAGCTTGAGTTCACTGCCTGATTTCACATAGCCTGCAATATCTCCCGAAATATCGGAAGTCAATGTCCCTCCGTTCGGATCGGTCACACGGACATCATCAATGACAATGTTATAGCCGTACAGCTTGGCATTATCCACAACAGAGCCTGCCACCGAGCCTACCTGCATTTTTGTACTGCACTGCAATACACAATTTTTCAGACTGCTGTTTTTCAGGTAAACAGTCGTATAATTCTCACCCTTTGCCAAAAAGCCGCCTACGCCCTCAATTTTAATATCGGTTTCAGTCGACCTGACAGTGTAATTTTCCATCGAACAGTTATCAATAGCAAGATTATTTATGGTAAGTCCCACAATTCCGCCTGCCTGAGATCTGCCTTCCACATAGTTTCCGCCGCCTGTGCCTGTCATATGAACATTATAAAGCTGAGTATCGGCAACGCTCCTTTTAATTGTACCGATGACACCACCGCAGTATATTTTGCTTGTGCTGCCCTTGTTCACGTCAACTCCGTTAAGCGAAGCATCGGTAATATTAACAGCTGTCATCTTATTGTTCTTATCACCGCAGCAGCCTATAACTCCGCCGACAAATGTAGAATTGTCGCCGCCGACCACAAGTCCTCCCTCAATATCAACATTTCTTACAGCCACCGAATAATCGGCATTTCTGTTTTGACTGTGAACAGTACCTATCAGACCTCCGACTCCGTTATCAGAGTCAAAGCCGCCTGAATTGTATTGCGAAGAGATAGTTCCTATGCGGAAGGTACAGTTATCCTCACCGTTCGTATTTCCGTCAGCCTCCAATATAACGTCCCTTGCATATGCAATAAGTCCGCCCGACAATGCGCCGCCGCCCACATTCAGACCGTCTGCGCCGAAATTATTGACCCTGACTGTATAATTGCCGCCCGAGCCTGCTGCGGAACCTATAAGTCCGCCCGAAATAAATCGAGCATTTACCGTAAGATCGGACATAGTTACATTGTCTGTCATAAGATTGCTTGTAATGCTTGCTCCCGCCAGACCGCCTGCAACGCTGAAATAGCTGTTTTTGTTATATCCGGGGGACTTGCTCTCACTTTCATACACCTCATGATTTACATTTCCGCTTATTACAATATCCGAGATGGTATATTTGCCGCTTGTATCGCTTGCAAAGTCTGCGGGGGTAACGTCGCTCTTGTTCTGTACCAGAGTATTGAAAAGTCCCAGACCCACCTTATAGCTTTTAAAGGTGTTCAGATTATTATTGTTATTGATATAATACTTGTCATAATCAAATTTGTACATATAGAAATTCATATTCAGCTCAATGGTGGAATTATTGCCGTTTATGCCGTTTATGAACATTACCAGATCGGAGGAGGAACTGTTCATGGAACCAATTCCCCTGAACCCGTCAGGCATATCATATGTACCCTGTGTCATTTCAATGTTAAAAACAAAGCTGTTGTTTGTTATGTTCTTTGCGGGATATGCACCCGATACATTCTGTTCGGTATATTTGTAAATGATATAAGGCACATTATTATTTGCAAAGCTGTCTGTTGATGCAATACCGAAATCGGCTGTGCTGTCTGTGCCTATCTCGCTGTAATCGGCATGGCGCATCATCTGTCCGTTTCCGTAGCTGTAAGCAGCGGAATAAACCCCCGCAGATGAAGCACTTCCCGACCCGCTCATGGAAATACAGCCGAGAAGGAAAAGCTGCTGTGCATCATTCACATAGACCGTGGCGGAATTTATGTTATTCTTTCCGATAGGGCGTTCAAATGCGCTGAAGGACATTCTGCCCGCATTTTTGTCAATGTCAGCGATAGAATAGTTTTTCGTGCCGTTGTGCATGGTGACATTAGCCTCGTCCCCATTGTAGGAATTTGCTTCCGTCACAGCATAACCGTCAATAACACGTCCGATTATGGGATTACAGTAAAGGAGAACCTTGTTGCTGCTGTCCTTGAAATTGCCCGTGCTGTTGAACATTGAGTTTGCGCTGCCCGTTATGCCCGCACGGAGCTCGGGTGCAACGCTGTCCATATTGCGGAAGATAACGCCGCCGTATCTGACAACGCCGATATAACCGCCCACAGCCTTATTTCCGTAATAACTTCCGCTTTTGATATTGATAGAGCCTGCATTTGAAAATGAAATGCCAACATTATCTATAATATTGTCGCCGCCGTTTACAATGCCTATAAGTCCGCCGTAAAATACAGTGGTTCCGTTACTGTCCGTTTCATATTTATCCGCCGCATCTGTGCCGAATTGTCCGCTGAAATCGGTAGTAATGTTAAGGGTAAGGTCCTTTACCACCGCACCCGTGCTTTGATAAATAAGGGGCTTTGCGCTGCTGCTTTCGATGGTTTTTCCATTGCCGAAAATTACTCCCTTAAAGGGTACGTTTTTGCCTATGCCGACGAAATCCGAAGATGTAATGGCAATATCCTCGCTCAGCTTGTAATATGCGGTGGCAAGCTCCCTCTGCATTTCGCTTAGGCTTACGGAAACTGTGCTGTCCTCGGATACAAAAAGGCTGCTGCCTGAGTTCCAAATAAGTGTAGTATGACCGATCCTATCCGCACACCAAACCTTATAGTTATCCTTCATGTAATTGATAACGGTGCCGTCCTCACTTACGCCCAGATTTCCGCTTAGCACCTTATCAAGAAGCTCAAGCTGCCTGCCGTAGCTGATGATATAGGGGTCGTTATAAGTACCGCAGCCCGTGTCAAGGTCTGCCTGAATGGATTGATTTACCTTTATCTCATGGAAATCACCGCCAACGGTATATACAGCCGCAACATAGGGCAGAAAGCTGTTCTTGAAGGTATATTCACTGTCGGGATCGGGTCTTGTCGGGTCGGTATAGGTATCACTTTTGATATACTTTTCCTGTAAACCGTTATATTCTGCGGAATCGGAGATCTCACTTCCGTATGCAACCATATGCTTTGGAGTAAGGTCGTTATTCCAGTCCTCGTCAAACTTAAAATTGTACGAACCCGAACAGTTGCTTCCCGTTTTGAACTTAAAGCTGTTGAGAAGAACTGCCTTGCTGAAAATTGATCTGTCGGTATTATACGCCGAATTGAGGGAATTGTTTGCGCTGCTGTCGGAAAGAGCCGACTTTCTTCCGTCCAGGGTCAGTGCGCTGAAGGTAAGCCTTATATCCGAAGAGGTTCCGCCCGCATTTCCCACATCGCCTATCAGACCGGTAGCCGCCGCAGCCGTGCCGCTTGTGCCGTAGCCGTCGGAGGTGCTGACATTTTTCAGCGAAAAGTCCGTAAAGCTGTCTATTCTGTTTACGAGAAGGGGCGCATATCCCGACTGCGACGTATTGCCGTTTACCCTGATACCGTCCAGAACAATACCGTCGATCTGAAATTTTATCGGTTCGGCAGAGCTGCCCATAAGAGTGCCGCAGAGGAAAGCACCGCTGTATTCCGAATTTCCGCCGACACTGCCTTTATAGGTAAGTCCCCCCGAAGCGTTTATATTTGTATTGACATTGCGGAAAAGTCCAAAGTGCATAAGATAATGCTGCGAGTCCGCACTTAGCGTTGACCTTGCCATATTATCGGAATTTCCCGCACCGTTTTCCCCTGCTTCTATCCTGTCATTGCAGAAGGTGAAGCTGCTGCCGCCCACAAATGTTACAGAGTCGGGCGCATCTATGGGATAATAGGAATATCCCGTCATATCATAATCGCCTGCGGGAACGGTATTTCCGAATTCCTCGGGGAAATACTTCTTTATGTTTTTGTAGGAATATTTATTTACGCTCCACAGCATAAGCTTTTCCGAAGAAGTAAGCCCCGAGGAGTTTTTTGCCCTGATAACATCAAGATTGTAATAATATCTTGTATTGGGATTTGCTTTTATCACGGAGGTCTGATTTTGGTAGGTATTGCAGCCTGTTCCGTCCATTACGACAGCTCCGCCGCTTGTGTGAACGGATATTACCGCAGATTTCCCGTTCTCAAGCAAGGTATCTCCGTCATATTTGCCTGTACAGGTCGCCGCAATGTCGTCATAAACAGCATTTGCATTTAGCCCCGACATATCGGCAGATGTTATCCTGTACGCATTTTCCTTTGCAAGCTCAAGATAAAGTGCGTATGTTCTTGAGTTATCCGTACATATCCCCTTGTTTATGAGCATACCGAAGGAATTGGCAGCTCCGCCGTCAACATCTATCGATTCTATTTCTATATTGTAAACCTTCCAATAGCCAGAAGCAGCCGTCATCAAGCCCGCAAAACCGCCGTTCCTGCTGTTGATGACAGAAGAGTTTTTCACGGTAATGCCCTTTTCGGTTTCCGAGCCGACTGTTACTTCCGTGTCATTCCATGCTTCACCAAGCAAAGCTCCGCCCCAGGCTGTTTCTACCGAAGCGCCGTCAAAGGTCATATTCTTAACGGAAAGCGTTCTGACGCCTGATGTTCCGTTATAATTGCTTATGTTTCCGATAAATCCGCCTGTCCTGTGAAAATCCGCCGTGCTGTTATTGATTATTGAGCCGCCCACAGTAACATTATCCGCAGTTACCGTAAGCGAAGGCGTTGCGCCTATCTCGCAGAAGGCACCGCCGCATATGGCTTTTGCGCTGTTATTGTATGATATTTCGGGAGAAAACACGCAGCTGTTCAGCGAAACAACAGGGTTTGAATTCTCGCCGCATTTTCCTATGAAGCCGCCGACGAATAAATAATTTCCGCCCGTTCCGCCTATTCTGATCTGCTCTTTTACAGTAACATTTTCCGCAGTCAATTCTCCGTTAATGTGAGAACCCGCAGCACCGCCGAAGAAATAGTTCGAATTATCCTTGCAGGAAACATTTATAATTCCGTCAATGGTAAGGTCACAAAATTTTGCGCCGTTTCCCGTCTGTGCAAGCAAGGTATTGTAATAATGACGATGAATACAGCCGTTTCCGTCGGAAGTATCATCGGCGGTTATCGGAGAGGAAATGCTGCCCCGATAACCGTAGGGCTCGCCGTCAGCAAGGGTTATAGTATGCCCGTTTCCGTTAAATGTGCCCGTGTATGGGATACAGCTTCCGCCTCCCGCCGCTTTTCCGTCATCACGGGTAAGACCTGTGAGTCCCGTGCCAGTCAGGTCAATGTTACAGTTTATGGAAATATCCGAGTCTAAAAGCACACTGCATGTACTTACCGTATTCTCAAAGGAAAGTCTGCCCTCAGAGGCTATTCCGCTGTTCATCTGAATATTCAGCGCAAGCTTAACAAAATCCGCAAGACTGTTTACCGACGTGTCCGCACCCTTAACAGCAACAGTATGTGCCGTTTCGTCAACGGTGAACACATCGCTTTCACTGAGAGAAGGCAGAAGCCGCAGCACGGAGCCCCAGCTGCCTATGTCGTCAAATGCGGCAGCCTCCGCAGATCTTATAAGCTGCCAGCCGTCCTTTGCATAAATAAGCGCACGGCTGCCCCTTGTCCCGACGATCTGACCGCCCTTTGCAGCCTTTGTTCCGCTAAGATCCGTTGTTCCGCTAAGGCGAAGCACGCCGCTGTTCATATTGCCGATAACGCCGCCGCCCCAATACTCGCCGTTTGTGCCGACAGTAATATTTTCCGCATCAACGAATGCTTTTTCGGAATATCCCACAAGACCGCCAAAATTATCCAAATTGGAGTTACAGCCCCTTGCCGAAGCAGTTACATTTTCAAATCTGAGATAAGCATCAGCCTTTACCCAACTGATAAAACCGCCAAAGCTTTTTGCGCTGCCCGACGAATTATCGACAGTGACGGAAACATTGCTGACCGTCAGGGAATTGCCCGCAGCATTGGAAATATATGTGCCTAAAATTCCGCCTATGTCATACTTTTCAGAAGCTGTTTTCTGAATAGAGATGGTATTTCCCGAAGAACCGTCTATTACCATATTGCCGCTGTTCTCCAGCCTGCCTATAAGTCCTCCCGCAATATCGCCGTTCAGGGTGCAGTTCACCCCATAAGCGGAAATATCAAAGCTGTGATTCTCATTGGTGTTTTTGTAATATCCGAAAATACCGCCTGTACCCGAAACGCCGCATACAGTACCCGATACCTTTGAATTTCCGCCAAAAGTAACAGCAGCATCTTCCGCATAGCCAACCAGACCTCCCGCATATACGCCGGAAGTCACATTTCCCGTATAATCAAAGCCGCTGCCCAGAGTAAATCCCGAGCCGCTTTTCATTGTTCCTACCAGACCGCCTGCATTGCCTGCCGAGGAAGTAACGCTGTATGCGGCATTTGAGCCCGCCAAAGCAACTTCCAGGGAGGAGCTTTCAGCCATCTGACAGCAGGCAAGTCCCACATCACCGCTGCCCGCCACGGAAGAAGCCGAGGACAGACCGCTGTTTACGGTAAGCTTTACAGCAGCACTGCCGCCAATTGTCCCCAGCACTCCCGCAAAGGAATTATCATCGGAATTTGCCCCGACAGTTATTCTCCAGTCGGCAGGAGCTGCGGCTGCTATGTCGTGGATAACATTTTCCGCAAACAATGCCGAAGCCGCCGTACCTGTCCTTGTGATCGTAACTCCCGCATCATTTCCCGAAGAATCGACAATCTGTGCGGAATCCATAATATACGCAAAAAGGGGCTTGTCAAGGGTAAAGCTGAGGTCGGTACTGCTTGCAACTATGAGATCGGCTGCAAAGGGGTACGCATATGTACCGATACTTACAAACCCGCTCAGATCGCTGAGATCTCCCGATGTAATAGCAAAGCTTACATCCATATTCTGATATGCCGCAGGGTCATTGCTGTAATTTACAGAATAGTTTATAAGGTCCTCGGAGGAATTTATGGTAATAGTGTTGGTAACGGCAGGTGCATCTGCCTCCAACAGCTCCTCCCCGGACAATATTTCTTCGTCGGAGGCCGTATCGTCAATTTCGGAAACGGTTGCCGCAAATTCATTTTCCGTTTCGGGCGGTTCGGTCACACTTTCGGCTTCTGTGACAACAGTACCGCTTTCTTCGTCAACGGCACCCGCATATATTTCATTTGGCAAAAGGCTTGCATTTAAAAAGCCCACCGCAATAATACCTGCGATAGTCAAAATCGACGCAATAAACGCTGCCCTTTTTTTCTTCATTTTCTTTTTCATGAAAAAGCTCCAATCAGATCCTGCACCGAAAAATGCTTATTATGAAAGGGATTCGGTGAAATCCACAGTAACATATCCGTTAATAGTTCCCATGTCGGTATAAACGCCGTTTTCTGTCTTATAAAACTGTATATCATAACGATTTTGTCCCGCAGACGAGTCCACGTCAATTGTCAGACTGTTTTTGCTGCCGACAGACGTTATCCTATCCGTCAAGCTGTAATTTTCGAGAAATATCCTGCTTATCTCCAGCTGAGATGGATCCCAGCTAAGTGTAACAGTACCCTTTCCCTGTCCTCTGATAACATAGTTGAAGGCATCATAATTTTCGGAGGTCGTTTCGAGAAAGCTGCCTGTCCAGGTGGTCGATGACGCATTATATTCGGAGAAAGCAAAGAGCCTTCCCAGCTTGCTGCCGTTTGCTGCACTGTAAGAGCTGCTGTCGCTCGGTTCTGCCACAGCACGCAGCTCGGCATTGTCAACCATCTGCTTCGGAACTGTGATATAATAGGTGTTTACGCTCTTTGCGCCGCCTGTCAAAAGCTGGTTTGCAATACTGCACACACCGTTTGCAAAGCTGTAAACAGTACCGTTTTTATCCTTGACCTTCAAGCCCGCAAAGCTTTCGGTGTTAGCTGTACCGTCATTATTCAGCTGCGTAAATGTCAGAGTGTAGGTTATGTCCTTTTCGCTTATCCTTGAGGGGTCATTCTGGACATAGTTGCAGACATTTATCTCAAACTCGGCAGTGCTTGCCCCCTCGGGACAGTTTATAGTCTTGACCGCATAAACAGAAGCTTCTCTCGGCACCAAAAGCAGATAGTTTGATGAAAAGGGAGTTCCGCCCGCACCCTGAGTGGAAACCACACGCTTTACCATATTCAGATGGATATAAGCAGCACTTGCCGCAACGCCGCAGATCACCGACAGAAGGGCAAGGACCGTCACAAACGTGAAGAAACCTTTTCTTTTGAGGTCTGACTGTTTTTTCACCCTGTGCTCATTCCCTTCCTGATTTTTTATGCAATGCCCGCTGTCAGATAGACCATATCTGTTTCCTTGTTGTTCACTGCGTCATCGCTCCAGCTTATTTCAAGGATATAATAATCGAGAAACCCCGACAGATTGTTGTTTGCAGGCTGTATAACATCGGCAGTCTGCCAGTACAGCGGCTCGGCATTTTCCTGCACCCTGTTATATCCGCCGTATGACTTATCGTGCAGACTTTTATCCGCAATTTTACCGCTTTGGTTAAGATAGCTGCCGGGTATTGCCCCGCCGCTTTTTGTGTAATAGTAAACATTTCCGTTCTCGGCGGTATATTCTACCCTGTCATTCCCGGGGTCTGAGGTATGCTCAACTGCCTTGTAGACGGTGTAAACAAAATCTATATTGGTAGTATGCGCTATTTGGAGCTTATACTTTTCAACGGATTCATCTGAGTAAACGCTGAAAACAAAATCCTTTTTCCCCGACTCGTCCTCAACATCAATTCCGCCCATATCTATGTTCAGGGAGCTTTCCTTTGCACCCGCACCGATAGCAAGCACCGTAGGAGAGTTTACCTTTGTAATTGTCGCAAGCCTTCGCTGATTTGTAAACCAGGCATATGCCGTTGCCGAACCCGCTATCATAACGACCGCAGCCGTCACCGCAATGACCGCCCGCCGTATATTTGATTTCAGAAAATTGCTTTTCATTTAAACATCTCCGCAAATTTTATGGTAAAACATTAGTTACCTGCAATTCAATAAATCCGACGCTTTTTCCTATGAGCTGGTCTGCTTCATTCCATCTTGCATTGAGCTTATTGTAATATTCCATGTTAAAATTGGGTGACGCTGTACCCTTTGACATATTCTCCGCCGCCGCAGCAATATCAAAAGCAGTGTCCGCAAAATACCTTTCGGGCGAATTAACAAGTTCTGTCTTGAAAGCTTCCGTATCTGCATCGGAAATTATCTTTCCGTATTCCTTAGATGTAAAGCAGCCGTCATTTTGAGGGAGTATAAGCTGGTCAGCCACATATGGCCATACCCAGTAAATGTCAACCCTGTACGCCGTCCCCGCCTTTGCATCGGGCTTTGAGAAAACAAAGCTGCCATCGGTTATCCTGTCGGAATAGAGCATACTGTTTTCATCATAATTCAGAAAGAAAAGGATATGCCCGTCCACAAGCCCCGCTTCGGTACTGTCCGCCGCAATTATACAGTCGGAATTATCCGCATTGGTTTCGGAAATGGGCTTCGCATCGGCGGTATACAAAACAGTGTCAAGAGAAAAATTGATGTCGAGCGCCATATCCCGCTTTGCAATAACGTAAAACGACAGCTTTCCCGAGCTGCCCGGCTGAATTCCAAGCTCGGCATTTCCGCCCGAATAGTTGTTAAAATTGCTTTTGTCGTTTATGAGCCACTTTATTTCATTTTTACCGCCGCCCGTTGCAGTGGGGGATATTTTGCTGAAAAGCTGCTCGGTCTTGATATCTGTCAGCAGCGTACCGTTTTCTGCGGTAAGATATTCGTCAAATGCACCGCTGCTGTCAAATGCTCCCAGCTCAAAATCGGAATCGGTGGCTTTCATTGCCGTATCATCGCCCGCAGTCGATTTATTGTTGATAAACCAACCATAGGAAAAAAAGCCGACAGTCAGCAGAAGTATGACAATAGCCGAACAAAGCATAAAAATCAGCGGCTTTACCTTTCCCACAGCAAAGAACTCCTTTCCGATTGATCAAGCGATCATTTTTTCTTCTTTTTCTTATTCTGCTTTTCTGCCATATAAGCGTCCAGCTTTTTCTGTATTTCCGCCATATGATTACGGCAGGCAGTGATCTCCCCCGTGTACTTGTTGAACCACTCAACATCGGCTTCATTAGGCTCCTCCTGCAAAAGAATAGCCTGTACAAGAGCCGACTGCGAACGGGAACGCTTTCTTTCTATCTCTTCAATAGTTGCTCTGCACCTTTTGATTTCGTCCTTATACTTTTTTTCTTCAAACATAGCACTGCACTCCTACATTCAGATTAATTTCCCAGCTTATCCACCGAATCTGCTATGAGCTGCACTTCCTCATAGCCCTTGTCCAGGTGATCGGCAATATTATGAAACGCCTGTGAAGCCTCGGGGAGCTTTTCCTTCATCTGTTCGGGATATTTTATAAAGCAAAAGTGTATCTCGTTTATGATCTTCTGTTTTTCCGTGTAATCATCAACCATAAATATCATTGCCCTTGCCGCTCCCAGATTTGATATTGCCATATCATAATGAAGGTCATAATCGACGTTATCCTCCAAATATTTATCAATCTCCTCGGCGGCGGCGGAAATGCTTTCCTTAAACTGTCCGATATATTCAAGACGGTTTTTCTCACGCTGATCGAAATAAAGTCCCGCAAAGACAAATATGGCAGCGACCGAAAGAGCGGCAATAATAATCGCCGTTATCATTTTTGCCTTCATGATCTGTTCCTGATTCAATTGTCCTCACGCTCCTTCTGTTCATAAAGCTTCTGCTTTTCCCTGTCAATAGCTTGTCGTATGGCTTCTTCACTGCTGTTTTTCTTTTCCCGACATTCTGCGGACACCTTAGCAATAGTGACCACTTCAAAAACCGCCGTTGCAAACATTATGACGACCACCGCAGCCAATATCAGCTTTTTGACGGAGGCAAAGGAATTCAGCCATCTCAGAAACCTTACCTTGCCCACATATTTCCCTACTATCTTATCCGCAGTGACCGCTTTGCCGTCCTCGGAAAAGCTCGTATCTCCCTTTGTAACAAAGCTGCCGTCATCAAGCCTGCGGACTATCCTGTGAGTATTCATTTTTCCGTATATCTCATCATCAGTCGAATAGAAGCAGATAATGTCCCCCTCTTTGAGTAGGGAGCTGTCCGTCTTTTTTATGATTATATAGTCACCGTCATGTATAGACGGCTCCATACTTCCGCTTACGACCTTGACGATGCTTCTGCCGAAAACCACCGCCGCCCTGCCCTGCATATTGCATATCATTATGTATGCCGACAGACCGACCAATAAGATCGGTATCACCCATAAAGCACACTGCCCGATACGCTTTAAAACCTTTACTGCCATGGACTTAATACTCTTTCTTTATCCTTCTGATGATCTTTGTTATAAAGCTTACACGATATTTTCTGAAAAGCTCATTCATCTGCCTGTCATAAGCTCTCTGCTCGGCAGGAGAACGTTTAACAGGCATTTCCTTGGGCATAACATAGACCTTTTTGCGCTTCTTTCCGAATATCCTTTTGAACTGCTTTCGTGTCCTCTGAATGAAATTCGGCGAATACTTTTCATACAGCACCTGCATTTCGGCAGCTGCCTTTTTGTCACGCTCCGCCTGAACCTTTGCGGCAGCCTCGGCAGCGACCCGCTCAATAAGCATGGGATTATCGGAATCGCCCTCTCTGATAACGGCACCGTCCTGCCTTATAAGGGAAATGAGCCTCAGCACACCTCGTCTGACAACATGAAGCGGCTCTCTCGAATACTCTGCATAGATCTCCTCAAAGCTCTTTTTCTCCAGATAAGCACGCATCTGTTTAAGCTTTTCCGCACGGATCCTTTCTCTTTCCTCACGTTCACGCTTTTGCTGTTCTTCCTCTTCCTTGTGAACGTGTTTTTCGGTATCGATGTTTTCCATTTCATCGCCGATTATCCTGCTTATCTCCTCACGCTCTGCTTCAATGCGTTCTTTTCTTTCCTGCTCCTCCCGTGCAAGGCGTTCACGCTCTAAACGTTCCTGCTCTTCCCGTTCTATGCGCTCACGTTCAAGACGTTCCTGCTCCTCACGTTCAAGGCGTTCCCGTTCAAGACGCTCCTGTTCAAGGCGTTCTCTTTCAAGCCGCTCCTGTTCCTCACGTTCAGCCTGTTCTCTGGCAAGCCTGCGTTCTTCTTCAAGCCGCCTTTCTTCCTCCAGCCTGCGCTGTTCCTCTTCCTGACGGCGTCTTTCCGCCTCCAAACGTCTGCGCTCCTTTTCCTCGGCTTCCAGACGTCTTTGCTCTTCTCTTTCAAAATACCTGATCTCGATGCTTATTACCTTGTCGATCTCTTCAAGTATTCTGTCATTCTCGGAAATACGCTCCTCCTGAATTTCCCTTTGTGCAAGCTCGTCCTCACCGATAACAAGCTCATGCTCGTCATAATCTATTTTGTCAAGCTTTTTTAGAACTCTCGGTGCGGCAGCCTTGCTTTTTTTGGTTTTCAGCACCTCTGCCTGTTTGTCGCTTTCCTGTGTGAACGACCGAAAAAGCAGGAAATTCAACGCCGAAAGGTCATAGAGATTTTCTATGTAATCCTGCTCGGGCTTCTGCGCCGAATCGGAAACGCTTATCTCATATCCCGCCTTGTCATACCCTTCAATAAACTGCCATAGAACCAGACAAGCCTTCAGATCAACATTTTTCATAATGGCATTCGTCCTCATAACAGGCGGACGAATATAGTTCGTTCCCATCTGCTGACAGAAGGGCGATGCCTTGTAGCTGTCGATTATCTGACGTATCTTTTCCACCCTGTCCCAAAGCGTCGAACCGTTTTCATCAACAGCTTCAAGAGAGTCGGAGCTTTCAATGATAAGACTCATTTTCAGCTTGTTTCCGCCGCCTGTTTCAAAGGCGGTATTGTATTCCATAGCGAAAACCTCTTCGCCGGCAGCAGCTGCTTTCAGCTTTTCATATCTTTTGGTAACGAAAATAAAAAGCCTGTCTATGAGCGTGTGAACAAATTTGTTTTCGTAGGTCAGAAGGCTTTCTTCCTTGTGGACATTCAGCACCTTTGAGGGGGTTATCTTTCCCGTTACGGGGTCAACGCTCTGAATAAGGTCTGTGTGCTGAGCAAGATGCTTTACGGAATCCACCGTTATCTTTTTCGATAATGCGATAGGAACGACTTCTTCCACGTTTACAATAGTCTTTCGGGGATTTCTCAGAACATTGTCAATATGGGGAAGTCCCGCTTCTATCGCCTCCACCCAACCTTCGTCAATATCCTTCTCCATTATCCTGCGGTTAAGGGCAATCGTACTTCGGCTGTGAGAAAGAATTGAACGGAGGTCGCCGTAAAGCTTGTCGCTGCCGAACTGTCCCGTAAGCTCCTTGAATTTGCCGAACCATTCGCCGTAAGTTCCGTTCACCTTCTAACCACCCTTCACCGAGAATAACCGACTGTCAGAACAGCTTCTGCAGTCTTTCGAGATACGCTATGGACTCCTTCATAGAATTTCTTCCGAAAAGCTTCTGCAAATATGTACAAAGGTCACGAAGCTCATCACGGAGCATTGCCAGATTAAGTGCTTCAAATTTTCTGAAGATCTTAGTCGCAAGGACATAATCAACGCCGTCCAGCTCTTCACCGCCGCATGCAACAAATACGGGAACAAACAGGTTCATCTGCTTTAAGATACGGTTACCGAACGCCACTCTCAGCCGCTCAATTACCCAAAGGTCAAGCTGCTGTATCTTTTTCAGAATATCCTGACTTATGGGATACATCTGAAAGGCTTCGCTGAACAGTGCGTCCAAATGCTTAAAGCTAAGGTTCATGGGAGGCGTGTCCGGTGCTTCAAAGGCAATACCCTTTGCGTCCAGATTAATGGGCTGAGCACGGTCGTAAACCTTATCGGAGATAGCAAATGTGGAGTCGTCGTTGTTTGCCGTGCCGATATACCAGATATTCTGGGGAATTTTCAGCATACCGTGGTCAAGATTAACGGGGTCGGTGCTCCAAACATTGGGAACAAGGTCCAGCTTCCATTCGTCGGAATTGGGCATTTCCAGAATTGAAAGCATTTCCGCAAAATAATACTCAACTCGTGCAATGTTCATTTCGTCCAGCAGAATGAAGTTTACATCATCATTGTAGGAGGAAGAATATATTCTCTTGAGGACTTCCGTTTCATTGAAGTTTTTCGTAAACTCGTTGAAATATCCGAAAAGCTCTGTCCTATCTCTCCATGACGGCTGAACGGACGCTATGGTAGTATCCTTCTGCAAAAACTTTCCGAAGGAATAAGGCAGTGAAGTCTTACCTGTACCGGAAATACCCTGGAGAATAATAAGCTTTGTGGACGCCATACCCGCAATAAAAAGACGTATGGTCCTAATGTCATAGTAAAGGTGCATTCTCGAGCAGGCAAAATTTCTGTAATTCTCGCAAAGCCCCGAAAGAGTTATGCCGTTGTCATAATCGGGAGCAGTGTAATTCTTATAGAAATTGTCAACCTCAATAAGCTTTGAAAATCTGACATCATTGGTGATGATAACACCGTCAGCCGCAGCAGGCTGTTCTCCGCCCTCGGCACCCTCCGCCGCCTGAGCGGGCAAGCCTGTCTGAGAAAGGCTCATTCCGTTTGAATATGCGGCAGCGGCTGCCTCGCTCTGAGAAATGCCTATCTGAGCGACTTTCATTGCCATTATCTCGTCCTTTTCCTTTGTCAGCTTAATGACCTGCCTTTGCAGCACGCCCAGCTCCTCGATAATATCCTCAACGCCCACAATGGAGTGCCTGAAACGGATATATTTTCTTATGAGCATCACAATGAGCAGAAAAATAAGCACAAAAATTCCCACAACTATAACCAGCGCCAGAATGGAAAATATCCAGTCCACCGTGCTGAAATCCACGGAGTAAGCTTTGAATATCTCCACATATTCGGTTATGTTAAAAATATGCTTTATTCCTTCCCAAAGCCCATTGAATATCATGGCAAAGCCTTTGAGCATCTCGGATATGAAAGCAAAGAACCATTTCAAAAATCCATTCATATTCTTACTCCAAATCTATCACAGCGAACTAGTTATCAGAAGTTTTTTCATCTGACTGCTGCTTTTTCTGCTGTTCGGCAATATATTCCTCCACAGCCCGTCTTTTTATCTCCTCTTCGTCAAGCTTCACAGCTCCGGAACCCTTTACCTCAACAATGACAACTATCAGCTTGTAAAGCTCAAAAAGGAAAAAAGCGATCATGGGTATCATTATGCAGATAAAAAAGCCTGTCTTAGTTCTGAGAAAATCCACAGCTTTGCCGAAACCGCTAAGCCTTATGCCTGTCCATTTGCCGATAATGTCGGAGGGATAAACATTAAGGCTATCCCTGTAACCATTGTTATCGCCCTGTGTGGTGAAGTTGATGTTTCCGTCTGCATTGTTTACGGAAATTATCCTATGAGTGTTTTTCACACGCTGACCGTTGATTACCGTCCAGAAGGTGATAACATCGCCGTTTTCCAGCTGATAAACATCATCTATTTCCCTGTCAATTATAAGGTCGTCCGTAACAAAGGCAGGCTCCATGGAATCGGATTCAACGGTCATAGGCATAAATCCCAGCAGATTTGGAACGCCGTTATTCCCATCGGCTGAGAATACAAGTATTGTCACCAGCAGAGCAAACACAAGTATTATCCAGGAGATAACGGTAATGATTTTGTTTAACACTTTTCTCATTTTCGGAGCTGTTCCTTTCCCAATTGTCCTGCTGCAGCCTGACATTATGTATTTTCAACTATCTCAAATTTCATACTAAGCTTCATGGTGCCGCCGATAATATCATCAACACAGTCGGGGTCGTTTCCCTCAAGCCAGATAACGACTGTGTATTTATCCTTTGCACGGGGCTGAAATTTATCATTTTTGGTGCTCATGACCACAGTTGATGACTCAAATTCACTGTCGCAGTCGCCTTCCATGCCGCTGCCGTTGGATTTTGTCTTGCCGTAGACCGTTTTTTCACCGTTTTTGTAAACAGCTATCCTGACCGCCTCGTCAACATTGTTGGTAATATTGTCCATATACATGGCACCGTTGTAAGCTACCGTATCATCACCCGAATTTATGAGATAAAATGTGTATGCAATATAATTGTCACCGTTGTGGACGCCGTTTATTTTGTCAACATTTTCGGGAATGTCCTCACCGCTGATATTTGTCATATCATAGACAATATCTGCATTAAGGGTAGCTATGGAACGGTTATATTCGGGCGTTTCGGAAAGTGTGAGCCCCTGATTTATCATATCATACTTGTTGACCATTACCGTAAAGCTGCCGAATTTATCATAGAAATATGACACTGCGTAAGCAATAGCCACAATAGCTGTCAGGATTATCAGCAGGATACTTAATATCCTTACAATGACCTTGTGACGCTTTACCTCCCCCGCAGTACGCCGCAGAGTCAATATGTCTGCTGCCTTGCTGCGGCTGTCGGAATACTCTTCTTCGTCAGCGTAGTCCTCAGTTTCAATTCTATCCTTTATCAAGCTCAGAACTCCATTCTTGTAGTTTTAACCATCATTCTTTTTTCCGTATAAATCTGTCGGACACAAACTTGCCCGAAAAATCCGATGAATTCTCGTCAGCAGTAAAATAATTGCAGCCCAGCTCATAAAGGCTGTCCGCCGCTTCTGCCGTTGAGATACCCGCTGCCACAGGTTCCGAGCCCAGATCGCCTATCATGGAAAATATGGACCTTATACAGTCATCGGAACGGTCATTTTCTCCCACTCGGCGGGTAATGCTCTCATTCAGCATGACATATTCCGCCCCGACCTCAGCCAGCTTGAAAAGCGGAACATTTTCTCCGTCAACACCCGTCAGCATGGTATGATACCCTGCCTTGCGAAGCTGTTTCAGGGAATCAAAGCAGCTGCTCCCCCCCTCGTCCATAACATAGGCAGGCAGTTCAAAGCATATCTTCCCCGGCAGAGCACCCATCTTCCCCACAAAATCCCTGATAAGCCTTACGCAGTCCCCTTTGTTAAGCAGCCTCAGCGGAATGACAACGGAAAGCCAGTCGAAATCTATCTCACGTTCAACAAGCTTGTCCGCGGTTTTTATGGACTGCAGCAATGCCAGCTTGAAAACGGAAATGCACCTGTCATCACTTTCAAGGACGGGCATAAACCGTTCGGGGAGAAGCACTCCCATATCGGGCGAATTAAGCCTTATGCTGCTTTGATAAAAAACGGGCATCTTTTCTGCAGATGACCATACCGAACGATAGCGCAGCTCAATAGCACGCACACCGTCAACGGTTGCCTGTTCCTCCCAACCTGCAGCCATGCTTCTCACCTCCATATGCAGCCGTAAAATACTGTTACAATTACCGCTATATATCAACAAATTCCGACAAAAGCGAAAAAAAGCAAAAGGTAATACTATACAAATTCCGTCAGTCGGTTCTGTACAGTATTACCTAAAACAAATTATGTCATTACGGATTCGTATTTGTGCCTGTATCGGTGAATTCACCAAGCGAGAACTGAAGGTCAATATTCCAGCTCTGTCCCGAAGTTGCATCGGAGCAGAACTCACTCTCGCCCTCTATCCAAATTCGTACAACAAAATCCAGATAGCCGTATTTGTCAGAATCCGCATACGGTATCATAAGACCCGATTCTGCTCCGACGCCCGTAGTAAACTCGTCCGCATCAGCTACAAAATCCTTTACAACAGTTACGGAACCTCTTCCCGATTCGCTGCTTACAGCCTGTCCCGCATTATAGTACTTATCATCAACACCAAATATCTTAGTCGCGGAGGAAGTACCTGTCGTACTCGGAACAAACGCAACTCTTACAGCCTTATACAGATTATCCGAAGGAGTTGAAACGATCGCACCGTTTTCATCTCTCTGCTGTATTTTAAGCTTGCAGTATATCTTACCCTCGCTTTCCGTGCCCTTCGACTTATTGGTTCTGAGGAAAACGGGAATATCGACATAATAGCCCACTCTGCCCTCGGTATCGATCTTAGGTGCTTCTGCGCCTTCCGCAGTTTCGGTCAGGGTCGACTTTAATTCAAGAAGTGCCATTTTCTTAGCATCTTCCGCAGTAGATGAAGTGTCCAGCTCAATCTTTGCAAACTTACTTGCTTTTTTACCGCCGTCACTTGCATTGGTCGCATCATACAGGTTTACTCCGTCAACAGATGAAGCAGGTCTTAGCTTACCTATTTTCGAATAGTAATCGCCAACGATAACAGCACTCTTCCAGCTGTCGTCACCTAAGCTGTCATGCGCAGTTGCAGCTGTAATAGCAGTACCGCTGACACTGGCAAGAGCGATCTCCATGCCCTCGCCCGCAGTTGCAGACATAGCAATGCCTGTCATCTCCACCTGCTTGTTCATTGTGAACCACGCATATGTAGATGTTGAAAGCATTACCGCAGACAATGCAAGCATAGCAGCGGCAGAGATTATCCTTTTTGCCGCAGAAGTGTTATTTTTATCATAACCCGAACCCATAATATCATCAGCCTTTCAGTGAAAAAAATCTTGTTGATCTCTCATATCGGACAAGCTTACTATTATTCATTATATAGTATACTGCTTTTATCTTTATTTGTCAACAAGAAATCATAAATATAGTGTGTCATTATTGCATAAATTTAATGAACGTCGTTTTGCCAAAGCTTGATTTTTGCGGCATTTTCACACGGAAATAAATTTTCGACGAATTTTTGTAGGGGCAGTCAGTGACCGCCCGCAGATACGCTGTTTTTCGGCTTTCTGCGGCACTGCGGGCGACCAATGGTCGCCCCTACACAAGCATATTTGTTTGGTATTGCGTGAAAATTGATTTCCGTGGCATTTTCATGTTCACCCTTGAAAATCCGACGAAAAAGTGTTATAATAACAAAAAACATCACCGAAAAGAGGCTTTGCAATGAAACTTTGGGGTCATCTGAAAACCGTGTCCCTCCACAGAAGGCTTGTCAGGCAGTACTGCTTCCGTGCGGGGCTTTACCGTCAGGGGCTTCTCCACGACCTGTCCAAATACTCCCCTGCGGAATTTTTCCCCGGAGTGAAATATTACTCGGGCAAGCTAAGTCCACACAGCGGCGAACGCAAGGACAAGGGATACAGTGCCGCATGGCTCCATCACAAGGGCAGAAACAAGCATCACCCCGAATACTGGATGGATTACGGTCCCGACGGCGGCGGCTACACAGGCGGGAAAATGCCCGTAAAATACGTGGTGGAAATGTTCTGCGACAGGCTGGCGGCATGCCGAGTCTATCACGGAGCGGACTACAAGCCCTCGGACGCCTACGATTATTTTGTAAAATCGAGAGAACGCTGTCCCTTCCACCCCGAAACGGCGGAGCTTCTGGAAACACTCCTTGTGAAGGCTATGAATGATGGCGAAGAAGCAGCCTTCCGATATATCCGAAATGAACTGTTAAAATAACCCGAAAGGAACATGAAATAATGAAAGTAATATCAAAGCAGGACAACAGCCGTATGTGCATTATCTGCGGAATGGATAACGAATATGGTCTTAAAGCGGAATTCTACAATATGGAGGATAATTCGGTGTTCACTCTGTTTCGATACAGGGAGCAGCACCAAAGCTATCCGAGCAGAGTCCACGGCGGACTTATTACCGCCATGCTGGACGAGCTGGGCTTTCGTGCGGTATGGGTTCACGAGCCGAACATCTTCTCCGTCACCACCAACCTTGAAACGAAATACCGCAAGCCCGTCCCCTATGACCAAACGCTTCTGGGACGCGGCATAGTCACCTTTGAGAACCGCAAATTTGTCAAGGGTCACGCCGAGATCATTGACATTGACGGAAATATCCTCGCCGAAGGGGATATGAGCTACATAAAGCTGTCCCCCGAAAAAATCGTCGGCCATGATATTGACTGGCACACGGAAATGTGCTACAAGGGCGTTAAAGACAAGGACGAGATTGCTTTCGGGGGATATTGAGCCTTATTGCAGCTCCCTTGAAATAACCTTCAGCAGCTGTCCCGTCAGACTTTTCAGGTCGGTGCAGTCGATAGTTTCCGAATATATCTGCCTGAGATCGTCATAACAGCTTACGCCGCTGCCGCCCAGTGCAAGAGCAATTATCTTTGTTCCCCGCCGAATTATCTTTTTGGCGGCATTTCGGGTGTCCATTATTGAAACGGGCGGAATATACGCAATGCCGTCGCTGACATGTGCGGGAAGTCCGTCGGAGATAACAACTATCAGCTTATTCTCCGCTAAGCTGTTCTGCGCAAGATAGCGTTCAGCCCAGAAAAGGGACAGCCCCTCCCGTGTGCCCTCATCGGCTTCAATGGACATAATGTTATATTTCTCCGTATCTCTGCCGTGAAAGCTCACAAGCACATTGTGCCTGACCTCAGGCTCGCCGAATATTGCACGATGCTCAACTATGGCATGCTCTATCCCCTGATTTGACAGCACCTCATGAAGTATGACGGAGGAGGTCATTGCCGCACCCCGACGTTCACCCCGCATAGAACCAGAACCGTCTATCATAAACAGCACAGCCAGATCGGGTACACCAATATCAACGGATTTTTTATACCAGTAACGCTTTTTGACATCGCCCATATTTTTCGAGGAAATGCCGTTGCCGAAAAGCTGCTTGTCCTCGTAAAATTCTCTGTCAGCCTTCAAAAGCCGCTCGAAACGGGAATTGTATGTATTTATGGTGGAGCGGTATTTTTTCAGAATATTCGAGTATGCCCTTGACATATTTTTGTCAGGTCTAGGGTGATTTTCCAGAATATGAATACCGCTGTGAATTGCAGCCGCATCAAATTCTCCGCCCCTTATGACTATTACCTCACTCTCTGCTCCCGCTTCTGCAACGGCAATTTGCAGATCGCTTTCGGCATCGAAAACGAATACTCTGTACTGCTCGGAAATATCCTTGCCGTCAATGGGATCGCCGTTAATATCCGTGAAAAGCCTGCGTGTGACAGCCATCTCCCTGCCCTCCGAAACAAACGGCTTTGCTGAGCATCTGAAGGGCGAATGTGTCTGAGTTCCGCCCAGAATATTTTCAAGATATGTGCGGTCAAGAAGCTCCTCCGAATCGGGGATAAGCTCTTCCAATTCATCGAATATCATACAGGCATATTTGTGGCGTTCCATAGGTGAAGGCGCAGCAGCACCCGCCCGATAAAGCGGTCTTACCCTTTCAATATATTCGGCACATTCTTCAATAGGCTCGGGCAGCTTAATAAACGGATAAAGCAGCTCCGTTCCCATATAATTCTGAATGTACATAAGCCTTGCGGCTGCGTCAAGGTCAACGCCTATCTCACGGAACCTGCTGCTTGAAGTCCCCTCTGACGGATTTTTTACAAACATTCTCGATACCCGTCCCCATTTCAGAAGCATTTCCGCATTGTCATAAATGCTTGCACCCACAGCTTCGATATAAGCGTCCTCGATAATGTTTCCTATGTCAACAAGAATCATAAGCCTTGCTTTGGTGGTGCACCGCTTATCAAGTGCCTGTTGGTTCGGAAATTTTGTGTATATGATATGCAGACATTCGTGGATATTCCGGGAACGTGTTGTCAGCTTCAGCGCAGACCATGAGCTGCAGCTGCTTTCGGGCAAATGAAGAAATTTCAGCGTTTTTTCAATAGCCTCTCTGTCACTGAAAAGCTTGTCCTCCGCAGGATCGACGACTATGTTTCTTCCGTCCGTAAACGCTCTGTCCTCATTGATGAACGCAACACGAACATTGTCATTTTCGGTGAAGATACGTGCAAATTCTTCCTCCGCACGGCGGTTTTCCTCGCTCTGAAAAAGCTTTAGCAGCTCCTCATCATCATGGGTAAATTTACTCATACCGACCTCTCTCAATTCCACTTATAGAGCATTATTATGCCCCTGAACGCTTCTTCGACGGAACGATCGCATTTTGCTATGGGAATGATGGTTTTTTCCGCCGCCGCTATGTATCCCTCAAATTTTGCAAGCCTTGCCCAGTTCTCAATATTTCTCGGGGATATTACCATATCAAGCTCCTCGGAATTTATCTTCTTTTTAAGCTTGTGATAAACGCTGATAAGCTTGTCTGCCTGTCCTTCACATTCGGGAACACGTGCGGAAAGCATTCTTTTTATGGCTTCATCGGACAATTCAGCAAGCTCGACTATGGCATTGAAACGGTTATAAAGTGCCTGATTAAGCTCCTTTGTGCCGTAATAGCCTATGTTCATTGTAGCAAAAAACCTGAAATTCTTATGCCGTTTTACCACTTCGCCGTTGTCAAGGCGGACAAATCCGTTGTCATCAAGCAGAGAATTGAGAAACGCAAGATGCTGCGGACGTGAAAAGTTTATCTCCTCAAAAATAACCGCACCGCCGTATCTTATCGCCTTAGTAACATAGCTTTCCCAAAAAACTATCCTGTCACCGTCGGGCAGAAATTTTCCCAGAACAAATTCATCAAGGCTTTCCGTGCAGTTGATAGTTTCCATTACAGGCAGCCCCGTTTCACGGCAGATAAGCTTGCAGGACATGGTTTTGCCCGTTCCCGCAGGACCGTGAAGCAGCAGCGCACGAACATCTCCCGTAACTATGGCATTTGAAACGGTGCGAAGATTTTTCGGGAGTATAAATTCCTCGGAAAGCTGCGGGATAAGACTCTTGTATTCCTCCGAAAAATCCGAAGGCTCAAAGGGAATTATGGGAATATGAGTTTTCTCGGAAAATGCAGCCTTGTTCTCCCTGATAACCTCATATTTAGCCTTAAAGGAATTGGTACAGCCTTTGGGAACACCTGCAACGTCAAAATATCCCACCTGATAATCGTTGTTCTTATACGCCTGATAAAAATCCTCGTGGACATTTACAAAGCTCTCCGCATCGGGCATCTCCGCAAACTCCATAAACGCTTTGCAGTAATCGTCATTTATCAAAATATACTGCGCTATCAGCACCGCAAGCACGGGTATCAGCTTATATTCTTCCGTAAATCGCATAGGGTCGCTTACTATGTATTCGCCGTTAATGCCGTATGCTCCCACTCTAAGTGATGATGCGCCGTCAAGATATGCCCTATAACCGTAAGCGCAGGTGATATTGTTGGTGCGCCATTCCTCGGGGACAGAAATGTTCATATAAATATTCGCTGCCCCGTCATCATACAAAATGTCACCCACCGCATTTATATCCTCCAAAAGTGCCGTAATAAAATCTGCCATAAGCATGACTGCCTCGCCTATGGGCTGACAAAGAGTAGTCGTGCCTTTATATGACTGATTATTGGGGTGAACATAATACTGTGTTGCATCGGACAAATGCTTGAATCCGAAGCCCTTGAATATTTCACTGCTGTTATCTCTGACTATTTTGTAAGCGGCTTTGCAAGGTTTCATGGTAATATTCCTTTCCGATTTTTTATGGTCACTTCTATTTTAACATATTATATGTGTAGAAATCAGGACATTGCAAAGTATTTACCTAATGTGTGAAATATTTTAACAAGCTTATCGTTAATGAACGCTAATAAATATTTCCCGAAGCGCTGAAAACGTTAATCTATAGCAATCCACAAAATAATGTTATTGCAGGGGCGGAGTTTACCCGCCCGAAGATTTCAAAAGTTCTTTCGGTAACTGCGGGACGGGAAGCCAAGGCTATGCTTTTTCTCCTACAAAAAAACTGTTATCGCCTATACGGACGATAACGGCACTCAGCTTTCTTGACAAATATAGAAATATGTGATAAAATAGTAATATATCCTACTAAAGCTATATGTTTAATAGATATGTGAGGTTGATAAAAATGAGCAAAAGAAAATACTGCTTTGCCACAAAAGCCGTTCATAACTGTTATACTAAGAACCAATTATAGTATAAGTTGTTGACAGCGAATTCACAACGGCTTCTTCCATTTCATCGTAGTCATTGAGGACATTGACGAAATTATCGGCGATCTTGAACGGGCGTTCAGAAAAACAGGGTTATTATATAAGGAACGATCAATATGTCAATTAAAGAAATAGCAGAAAAGGTGGGCGTTTTGGTATCTACCGTATCGAGAGTGCTGAGCAAGCCCGAATATAAGTGCTCATCAAAGGAGCTTCGTGAGAAGATATTTGCCGCTGCAAGAGAGATGAACTATGTACCGAATGAATCCGCAAAAAATCTTCGTTCGGGTGAAAGCAAAAAATCAGAGCCTTATCGTCTGAGCATACTTGTTACAAGGACCAACAGCTCGGAAACAGACCCGTTTTTTAATGAGCTTATCGGACTTATTCAAAGCGAAATAAACAAAAATATGTGTATGCTTATGCGGATATGGTATCGTCCCGAGTTTTCCGATGAAGGAAAATGTGCTGCTTTGAATATAAAGCAGTCTGTCAGAGAACTATATAATGAAGAAGCTTCGGACGGTCTGATAATTGTAGGAAAATGCTGTCCGCAGGTCATAAGGCAGCTTAAAATGCAATGGAAAAATCTTGTATCGGTAAACCGCAATTCCACCAATTATGAGATAGATGAAGTCTTGTGTGACGGAAGAAAGATAGCATCGCAGGCGGTGGAATATCTTATCCGTCTGGGTCACAGGAAAATTGCCTATGTAGGAGAATGTCACAGTGAATCACGCTTCAAGGGCTTTCAGGAAACACTTATCAAATACAATATCGAAACCGATATTGACTATATTATTCAAACGAGGCTGTCTGAGAATGACGGTTACTCTGCATCTTATATTAAACACCATTTAATTCACGGAGAAGTAATCGGCGTAAAAAAATTTGCGTATATGATTTTTTGCGCCGAGAGATTCCCGTGATTAATGGGTGTTTAGTATTATGACATATGAACGTGAAAAAGCCCGTATTTATCGCTAATACAGGCTTTTTCACGTTCATATATTCAAAGGCTTTTAATAGTTTACCATATTCATTGC
>CAMCRP010000042.1 GCA_945877315.1 uncultured Ruminococcus sp.
CGGGGAAATTCTGAATATATTTTGATTGGAGATAGATAATATGAAGCTTTCGGAAATGTTTGGCAAGGGCAAAACCATACTGTCCTTTGAGGTGTTCCCGCCGAAAAAGACTATGCCCGTTGACACCATATACGAAACGCTGGACGGCTTGAAGGAGTTAAATCCCGCATTTATCAGCGTTACCTACGGCGCAGGCGGAAATGCTGCCGACCGTACCACCTGCGAGATAGCGTCTGCTATAAAGCACAAGTACGGCATTGAGTCCGCTGCCCATCTGACATGCGTAAACAACAGCCGTGAGGATATTCTGAAAATTCTCGGGGATTTTAAAGAGTGCGGGGTTGAAAATATCCTTGCGCTCAGGGGCGATATTAACCCGAATGTTCCCCCGAAGGACGATTTCAAGTACGCCAGCGAGCTTATTACTTTCATCAAGGAAAACGGCAGCTTCGGAATTTCGGGTGCTTGTTATCCCGAGGGACATCTTGATTCGGAAAATATGGTGGAGGACATTCTCAATCTTAAAAAGAAGGTGGACGCAGGTGCGGAGCATCTTATGTCGCAGCTTTTCTTCGATAATGCCTGCTTTTATAATTTCCTTGAAAAGGCGAGAATTGCAGGCGTGAACGTGCCTATTGAAGCGGGAATTATGCCTGTTACCAATAAAAAATCCATTGAGCGAATGGTTTCCATGTGCGGTGCAAGTCTGCCGCCGAAATTTACCAAGATGATGCAGCGTTACGAAAATAATCCCGATGCGCTGAGAGATGCGGGAATTGCCTATGCTATCGACCAGATAGTTGACCTTATTTCCAACGGCGTTGACGGAATTCACCTGTACACTATGAACAATCCCTATGTTGCGGGAAAAATCAGCAATGCAGTTTCGTCACTGCTGTAATTTCGGAGATACTATATGATAAAAATCGAAAGGATAGACCGAAGCGAAGCGTTTCGCTATCTGGGATATAAAGGAAATTCTGTTCCAGATGATAAGATAAACGAGCTTGCGGACATTTGCGAAAAAGAGCTTCTGTCGGTCATTCAGCCTAAGCTTGTTTACCGTGTTTTCCATATTTTGGAAAATAACGGAGATAGTGTTCGGCTGACAGACTGCGGATTTTCGCTGGACGGAAAGGACATTTCCGAGCATCTTGCGGGCTGCGAAAAGGCGGTGCTGATGGCGTGTACCCTGTCTGCGGGCACGGACAGAGTTATCCGAAAAGCCGAGGTCACCGATATGACTAAGGCGTTTATTATGGACGCCATGGCAAGTGCCGCAACAGAACAGGTCTGCAACGCTGCCGAGGAGGAGATCTTCGCAAATGTTACGGGATATTTCCGAACATGGCGTTTCAGCCCGGGTTATGGGGATTTTCCCATAGACGTTCAGCGGGATTTTCTGGAAATTCTCAATGCGCCGAAGCAAATTGGTCTTTGCGCAAATGAAAGCAGTCTGCTGACGCCTAGAAAATCCGTAACGGCTGTCATCGGTCTTTCGGAAACAGAAATTCCGAGAAAAAAACGCGGCTGCGGAAGCTGCCGAATGAAAGATACCTGCGCATTTCGCAGAAGGGGAGATAGATGTGAATTTTAATGAGCTTTTGCAAAACCGTGAGTTTGTTTTTCTTGACGGCGGTATGGGTACCATGCTGCAGGCAAGGGGGCTGAAGCCCGGGGCAAGTCCCGAAGCTATGAGCATTGAAGCCCCCGATGTTCTGGTGGGCGTTCATCTGGAATATCTGAAAGCTGGTGCGGATATTATCTACACCAACACCTTCGGCGCAAACCGTTACAAGCTGACGGAATGTGGATATTCCGTTGATGAAGCGATTTCTGCGGCTGTAAAAAATGTCCGCAAGGCAATTGAGCTTTCGGGAAAGGACGCTCTTGCCGCTCTTGACATTGGTCCTATCGGTCAGCTGCTTGAACCTACGGGCAGCCTGACCTTTGACGAAGCTTATGATATTTTCAAGGAGCAGATAGAAGCGGGCGTTCGAGCTGGCGTTGATCTGGTAGTTTTTGAAACTATGTCCGATCTGTACGAACTGAAAGCTGCGGTGCTGGCGGCAAAGGAGAATTCCGAGCTGCCCATTATCTGCACAATGACCTTTGAGGAAAATATGCGGACATTTACGGGCTGTTCGGTGCCGTCAATGGCTCTGACGCTGGAGGGATTGGGTGTTCAGGCGGTAGGCGTGAACTGTTCTCTCGGTCCCGATGAACTGTATTCGGTAATGGAGGAGTTGTCAAGATGGACAACACTTCCGCTGATTTTCAAGCCAAATGCAGGACTGCCCGACCCCGTTACCAACAAGTACAACGTATCTCCCGAGGAATTTGCCGAGAGCATGGTGAAAACCGTTCCTCTGGGTGTGAAAATATTCGGCGGATGCTGCGGAACTACGCCGGATTATATCAGGGCGACTGTAAACAAACTGTCCCATAAACAGTACACAAAGCAATCTCCCAAGATACCAGCGGCGGTGTGCAGTTCGTCCGATACGGTGGTAATAGATCAGCCGAGAATTATCGGCGAAAGGATAAATCCCACGGGCAAAAAGCTGTTTAAGGCTGCACTTTTAAAGGGTGATATTGACTATATTTTGGGACAGGCTATTGAGCAGATTCACGCAGGTGCGGACATTCTCGATGTAAATGTGGGACTGCCCGGCGTTGACGAAAAGCAGATGATGGTGACGGCTGTCAAGGCGATACAGGGCGTTACGGACGTGCCCTTGCAGCTGGATTCCACAATCCCCGAGGTCATGGAGGCGGCACTGCGTTATTACAACGGCAAGCCTATTGTGAACTCGGTAAACGGCGAGGAAAAGTCCCTTTCTACGGTACTTCCACTGGTGAAGAAGTACGGCGCGGCGGTGGTCGGTCTTACGCTGGACGAAAACGGTATTCCCAAGACCGCTGACGAGCGTTTTGCAATTGCCGAGCGTATTTTGAACCGTGCGCTTGAGTATGGTATTCGCCGTGAGGACGTGTTTATCGACTGCCTGACCCTGACTGCATCTGCCGAGCAGGAGGGCGTTATGGAAACGGTCAGGGCGCTTCATCGTGTCAAGACGGAGCTTGGGCTGAAAACTGTTCTGGGTGTGTCAAACATTTCCTTCGGTCTGCCCAACAGAGAGCTTGTAAACTGTAATTTCCTGGCAATGGCGCTGTCCAACGGGCTTGATCTGCCTATTATCAATCCCAATGTTGCGTCAATGACGGGTGCAGTCAGGGCGTACAAGCTGCTGACGGCTATTGACAAGAATTCGGTGGAATTTATCTCCGCATACGGCGGGGACAATTCGGCTCCCAAACCCGCACAATCTGCGGTAAAAGCGTCGGATATGACTCTTGCCTATGCCATCGAAAACGGTCTGAAGGCGGAGGGCGCACGTATTACAGAGGAGCTGCTTGCCACAGTTGACAGTATGGAGATAGTCAACGAACAGCTTATTCCCGCACTTGACAGGGCAGGGGAACAGTTCGAGAAGGGAAAAATTTTCCTGCCGCAGCTGATACTGTCCGCAAGCGTTGCACAGGCGGCGTTTGAGGTCATTCGCCGTAAGATGATAGAAAGCAATTCGTCCCCTGTCTGCAAGGGCAAGGTGGTTCTGGCAACGGTTAAGGGTGACATTCACGACATCGGAAAGAACATTGTCAAGGTGCTGCTGGAAAACTACGGCTTTGAGGTCATTGACCTTGGCAAGGACGTGGAGTATGAAGCGGTGCTGAATGCTGCCGTTGAGCATAAGGTGAAGCTGGTGGGGCTGTCTGCGCTTATGACCACTACGCTGAAATCAATGGAGGAAACCATTGCTTTGCTGAGGGCGAACAATGTTGACTGCAAGATAGTGGTCGGCGGTGCTGTTCTCACTCCCGATTATGCCGAAAAGATAGGCGCAGACTTCTATGCAAAGGACGCCAAGGAAACGGTGGATATTGCTAAGAAGGTTTATGGAGAATAACAAAAAATCCCGCTTACGGTTCGTAAATTGAACCGTAAGCGGGACATTTTTTGCGGGTAAAAGAATTATTCCATATAAACCCTTGCCATCTTCTGTTCCTTAACGGGACGGTCGCCGTAGGTTGTTTCGGTGGTTGCGATCTCGTCAACAACGTCCATTCCCTCGACTACCTTGCCGAATGCTGCATAGTCGCCGTCAAGATGGGGAGCGTCCCGGTGCATAATGAAGAACTGAGAGCTTGCGCTGTCCTTGAACATAGATCTAGCCATGGAGATAACTCCTCTGGTGTGCTTGAGGTCGTTCTTTACGCCGTTGGAAGCGAATTCGCCCTTGATCTTTTCATCGGAGCCGCCCATGCCCGTTCCTTCGGGGTCGCCGCCCTGTATCATAAAGCCTTCGATAACACGGTGGAAGATAAGTCCGTCATAGAATCCGTTCTTTACCAGCCTTTCAAAGTTTGCAACTGTGATGGGAGCGTGCTCGGGGTAAAGCTCCAACTTTATCTTCTTGCCGTTTTCCATTTCGATTACTACCATTGTAAATACTTCCTTTCATAGCTGTTTATCAGCACAATAATAATATTATAGCATATCTGCAATTGCTTTTCAATAGCTTTTGCGGATTTTTTGTTTATGGAAGAATGGCTTGCCGAATTGCCCGCAGGATCATATTGTAAACCGATATACACTATAAATAAATAGAAGTTATGTAAAAATATAATAGAAATAAATTTCTATTATTAAATAAAATAGAAATATGAGATATTTCAAATACTAAAATAAAAATCCGTATAAAATGAGAAATAAAAAATCAGCCGCAATAAGTACGGCTGACTGAAAAAACATCAAAGATTTTTAAGGTCAAAGGGTGTTTTCTGGTAAACACAGTAGTTGAGCCAGTTGGAGAACATAAGGTTTGCATGACATCTCCATGTGAACATGGGCGGCTTGGTTGGGTCGTTGTCGGGAAAATAATTGTAGGGGAGGTCGATCTTGTCGCCCTTGTCCAAATCACGGAAATACTCGTTTGCAAGGGTCAGGCGGTCGTATTCCGAATGACCTGTGATGAAAAACTGCCTGCCGTGCTTTTCTGCAATAATATGTACCCCCGACATATCCGAAGAAGTGAGTATTTTCAGCATGGAAATGCGCTCGACGTCAAGGCGGCGAACCTCGGTGTGACGGGAATGTGGAACATAGAATATCTCGTCAAAGCCCTTTAAAAGCGGGTGATCCTGCACCTCAATGCGATGGGGGAACACGCCGAACATTTTGCTTTCAAGGTCGTGCTTTGGTATGCCGTAATGGTAGTAAAGCCCTGCATATGCGCCCCAGCAGATGTGCATGGTGCAGAAAACGTTGGTGGTTGACCACTTCATTATTTCGCATAATTCCTGCCAGTAATCAACGTCTTCAAATTTGTACTGTTCTACGGGTGCGCCTGTTATGATAAGTGCGTCAAAGCGTTCGTCCTTGATCTCATCGAAGGTCTTGTAGAACTTGGTAAGATGCTCGATGGACGTATTTTTGGAACGGTGGGTGGCTGTCTGGACAAGCTCAATGTCCACTTGAAGGGGAGTGTTACTCAGCAGCCGCAGTATCTGAGTTTCCGTTTCAATTTTCTTGGGCATAAGGTTTAGAATGGCAACTCTTAGGGGGCGAATGTCCTGGTGGGAAGCCACGTCGTCCTTCATTACAAATATATTTTCATTTTGAAGCGTTGTGAACGCAGGAAGTGTGTTGGCAATTTTTATAGGCATTACGAAGCCTCCTTTTCAGCAGTACATTTCATTATATCACACTTTTATTTAAAAATCAATTGACAGGATATTATATTTTGAGTATTGGCGTCGAACGGTTGCATTTGCTTATAATTTATATTGCATAAAATTGTTGTTTTTCGTAAATCCAAAATCGGCATAAAGCAGCGTTCCCATATCGGAAGCGGTGATCTGAACGGTACCGCAGCCCTGCTCTTTAGCATCGTTTACAACTCTTGAAAGCAGTTCCTTTGCAATGCCCTGACGTCTGTATGCCTTATCTGTGAACATACTTGACAAAAGTCCTATTTTGCCCGTCGGACAACCGAAATAAGGCGGTTTCTCGACAATTGATATTCCGCTTGTGCCGATAATTTTTCCATTATCCACAGCAATCCATGAGATGAAAGTGCCGTCCGTCATATGACGACGATAATAATCCATTAAAGCCGGTGTCAGGTCGATATCTTCCTTTGCGCCCTCTTCACGCAGCTGGTTTATACGCATTTTTATGAATGTATCCAGTTCATTGATTGTAAGTTTTTGGAATTGTATAGGCATATGTTTACTTCCTTAGCTTTAGATTATTTCGCATATGTTGGGTGAACTATTTTCTAATTATAGTCTATGTCAAGGATAAAGTCAAGCGTTTGATTTCACTGAAAATGTCGTTTTGGAAATTTTTCCGAAAAAAATCGAAAAACCTCTTGACAAATTCGATTTTGTGTGTTATGCTAATGACAATATCTCAAATGCTTTGACAGGAAAAAAGATTTCCATCGCATTTTCAGAAAGCTGTCGGGTGATGCAAGGCAGTATTGTGCGGAAATCATAACTCGTCCTCGAGCTGCTGCGCCGAAAGGTTTTATATGCCGATTAAGCGTGACCGGGTTGCTCCCGTTACAGAGCCGCGCATTGTTAGATGCGTATAAGGTGCGGACTTTTATCGTCCGAACAAGAGTGGTACCGTGGAAGTATTTGATTTATCGCTTTCATCTCTTTACTAGTGGGAGATGAGGGCTTTTTTGTTATCCCGAAGAAATCATTTTTTACGAAAGGACGTATTACTATGGAAGCTTACAAACACTACAAAAGACGTTATTTTATGCCCCCCGAGAGATGCCTTGACTGGGCTGAAAAGGAGTATATCGACCACGCTCCCGACTGGTGCAGCGTTGACCTGCGTGACGGTAATCAGGCACTTATCATTCCTATGAGCCTGGACGAAAAGCTGGAATTTTTCAAGCATTTGGTAAAGATCGGCTTTAAGGAGATCGAGGTCGGTTTCCCTGCAGCGTCCGAAACGGAGTATGAGTTCTGCCGTGCGCTGATCGAGCAGGGACTTATCCCCGATGATGTTACCATTCAGGTGCTGACACAGTCCAGAGAGCATATCATCGCCAAGACCTTTGAAGCTCTCAAGGGCTGCAAGAACGCTGTTGTTCATCTCTATAACTCCACCTCCGTTGCACAAAGAGAACAGGTTTTCAGAAAGTCCAAGGAGGAGATCATTGAGATAGCTAAGTTCGGCGCAAATCTGCTGAACGAGTATAAGGCAAAGACCGAGGGCAATTTCCGTTTTGAATATTCCCCCGAAAGCTTCACGGGAACAGAGCCCGAGTTTTCGCTGGAAATATGCAACGCTGTTATCGACATTTGGAAGCCTACCCCCGATAACAAGGTCATCATCAACCTGCCTGTAACCGTTGCGGAGAGTATGTCCCACGTTTACGCTTGTCAGGTGGAATATATGTGCAAGCATCTCCATAACCGTGAAAATGTCGTTGTTTCCCTTCACCCCCATAACGACAGAGGCTGCGGCGTTGCGGATTCCGAGCTGGGACTGCTGGCGGGTGCTGACCGTATTGAGGGAACACTTTTCGGAAACGGCGAGAGAACAGGTAATGTTGACATCGTAACACTTGCTATGAATATGGTTTCCCACGGTGTTGACCCCAAGCTGGATTTCTCCAATCTCCCCGAAACTGTGGAGCTGTACGAGCGTCTGACACGTATGCACGTTTACGAGAGATCGCCTTACAGCGGTGCTTTGGTGTTTGCGGCATTCAGCGGTTCACATCAGGACGCTATTGCAAAGGGAATGAAGTGGAGAGAGGAAAAGAATCCCGAGTACTGGACTGTTCCTTATCTTGCAATCGACCCCCACGACATCGGCAGAGAGTACGAGGGCGACGTTATCCGAATCAACAGTCAGTCGGGTAAGGGTGGTATCGGCTATCTTCTCCAGCAGAAGTTCGGCTTTGATCTGCCCAAGAAGATGAGAGAGGACTTCGGATATGCCGTAAAGAGCGTTTCCGACCACGCTCACAAGGAGCTTATGCCCGATGAAATTCTTGAGATATTCAAGGAGAGATATGTTAATATCACCACAAAGATAAAGCCTGTTGAGATACACTTTGCTCAGAAGGACGGAATTACCGCTACTGTTACCGTGACATATAACGGTGGTGAACCGCAGACCTTCACAGGTGTCGGAAACGGCCGTCTGGACGCTGTTTCCAACGCTATTAAGGCGGGGCTGGGACTTGATTTTGCTCTCAGCACATATCAGGAGCACGCTCTTGAAACTACCACTAAGTCTAAGGCTGTTGCATATGTTGGCATTGAAAGCTCCGACGGCAAGACATATTGGGGTGCAGGTATTCACACGGATATCATTGACAGCTCCGTTTCTGCTCTGATTGCGGCTGTAAACAATTCTTTGGCATAATATTGTAATTGAAAAAATGAACTCGGCGAGGTTTGCACTTTTCAGGCTTCGTCGAGTTTTTTAATAATGGATAATAAAGAATTGACTTTTTGAGATAAAGGGTGTATAATATAATTGTAGGAAATGACATAGGCGTTTTGAAAAACAAATTAGAAATGAGGCTGATTTTATGGCAAGAATGGAACGTATTGCAAAAGCTAATCCTTACAGGTCATTTAATCAAAAGCAAAAAAATCGAATCAAAGAGCTGAAAGACATCAGAGCAGCGCAGCTGCGGGGAGAAAACGTCGATAAAGAAATTGCTATAATTACCGCAAGCTTAAAAAATAGTGGTATTATTGATAAAAACGGCAAGCTTTCTCAGCAATATAGAGCTGACTAAGATATGAGCTTTGTTTCTCTGATTGTCAACTCTATTCGTTAGTGCAAACTACAAAACTCAGAAAGGAATAGTCATAATCATGTCAAATCCTTCTTTATATGCTGATTTGCCTAATTTGATAATAGGATTTCACGGTTGTGACCAAAAAACGCTTGAAAAAGTTGTTTTTAAAGGGGAAACGCTTAAGCCAAGCGTTAATCCGTATGATTGGCTTGGAAATGGTGTATACTTTTGGGAACAAAATTTAGAGCGTGCTTGGAAATGGGCTAAGGATTCTGCTAAGTTTTCAAAGAAGACAAAAGGCGAAATAAACGAGCCGGCAGTGATCGGAGCAGTAATAGATCTTGGCTATTGTCTTAATTTGCTTGATAATAATTGTATTGAGCTGCTAAGGGATCAATATGAATTATTTAAACTTGGTATGGAAATAGCTGGAAAAGAAATGCCTGTTAATACAGAATATAGGCGAAATCTTGACTGTGCTGTAATCGAATCACTGCACCGTCAGCGTATAGAAAATGATGACATTCCGTTTGATTCGGTAAGAGGTGTATTTATTGAAGGAAAAGAGATATATCCTACAAGCGGATTTATGAAGAATTCTCATATTCAAATTTGTATACGAAATCCTAACTGCATCAAAGGTTATTTTGTACCAAGAGAAGTGAATGATAAATATAGAATAATATAAGAAATACCGCATATGGTATCTCCAAAATGTGAGATACCATATGCGGTATTATTTGTATATTACAGGAATATCAAAGCTTCTCAAAATCGGAAGCGGGGTGCTTGCAGATGGGACAGGTGAAATCTGCGGGAAGCTCTTCGCCCTCGTAGATATATCCGCATATCTTGCAGACCCAGCCCTTTGAAGCGGCAGGTTTTTTCTTCGGCTTGATATTAGCGTGATAATAGGTGTATGTTGCGGAATTTACGTCGGACAGATTCTGCTTTTCAATAACCTCTCCAATGAACAGGGTGTGGGAGCCAAGATCGATCTTCTGTGTTACAGCTGCTTCAATATAGGCATTTGCGGTGGATTTAAGATAGGGCAGACCGTCCTCTGTCCAGCCGAACTCCATTCCTTCGGTGGGGAAGAACTTCTGAGTATCTCTGCCGCTGGCAAATCCAAAGTGCTTGAACACGCTGAAGGGCGTTTCCTCGGACAGAACGGAAACGCAGAATTTCCCCGAAGAAGCCACCATATCGTGGGTGAGTCCCGATTTGTTCACGGAAACGGATATCATCTCGGGCTTTGAAGCCACCTGACAGGCTGTGTTTATGATACAGCCGTTTACCTTTTCGCCGTCGTTGGCGGAAAGGACGTACAGACCATAGCTGATTTTGTTGATAGGATCCATAGTTATCAAGCTCCTTTTTTAGTAGTTTTGCGGATATGAAAAAAGCCGCCCGATGCTCGGACGGCTGTGATGGTGCGCTGTAAGGGACTCGAACCCCTGACCTACTGGTTCGTAGCCAGTCACTCTATCCAGCTGAGCTAACAACGCATTTTCAATCAGCGTTATTTATTATATCACATTGATTTTGATTTGTCAAGGGGTTTTTGGAATTTTTTAAAATTAATTTTTGATGTCGGAAATCATGGTATATAGTGCCCGAAGTATAAAATATAAAAATCATTGTCATATTTGTGCAAAACGCTCATTGAAAAGCATTACAAAATGTATTAAAATAATAATATGGGCAAATTTGCATATCGGAGGGATTTTAATGAATGTTACCATAAAGGACGTGGCAAAGGCGGCAGGGGTGTCGGTGGCTACGGTTTCCCGTGTTCTGAACAACAGTGCAGTAGTTTCGGAAGCCGCTGCCGAACAGGTGAATAACGCCATCAAGGAGCTGGGCTACAGCCCGAATTTTCTTGGCAGAAATCTGAGAAAATGCGAAACCAACGTCATTCTCGGCATAGTTCCGTCCGTTGAGCAAAGCTATTACAGCCCCGTTATCCACGGTATGCAGGATATGGCTGCCGAGAGGGGATATGATATCCTTATCACCACATCTTACAGCGACCTTGCTACGGAAATGCGTCTTCTGAATATGGTCTTTAACCGCACGGTGGACGCTGCCGTGCTGCTTGGAACTCACATTGATTCGGAGGTTTTGAACGACCTTATCAAGCGTTATAACATTGCTCTTTGCTGCGAAAAGGTGGACGGGGCAGATGTTCTTTCCGTCATTGCGGATAACGTTACATCGGGCAAAAAGGCTGTGGAATACCTTATCTCAAAGGGTCACAGACGGATAGGAATGATCTCCACCGCAAGCCGTGCGCCGTCCTCTGTTGACAGGGAAAAGGGCTTCAGACAGGCTTTGGAGGAGAATGGTATAGATTTTGACGATTCCCTTATTTTCAAGGGCGATTATGATTACACCTACGGCGGTGAGGGCTTTAAGCAGCTTATGAGCCTTGATGAACCGCCCACGGCGATTTTCTGCATTTCCGACCTGCTGGCTGTGGGTGCGATCAGAGAAGCGACAGCACAGGGCTACACCATAGGCAAGGGCGGCGAGAAGGACATTTCCATTATGGGCTTTGACAATATTCAGCTCAGCAGTATGTATATGCCGGGTGTTACCACCGTTTCCCAGCCTTGCTATGATATGGGACGGATAGTTACCGACAGGCTTATTTCAAATATCAGCGAGCACAAGCATTTTAATGAACAGATAATTCTCGACTGTGATATTGTGGAGAGAGAGTCGGTGGCTGATATTTCCAAATAAAAAATCAGGGCTTCTGCAAGGGGCGACCCCTTTGTCAATTCGTTCGATAAATAGCGAAATGAACAAAGTTTGTCGCTCGGTACCGATACATACTATTTTATTGGTAGTACCATATCGGCGCAGAAGCCCTTTATTTTCGCCCGTCAGAGGAAGAATGACGGGTTATTTTTATTCGGATTTTATATAGACAGCACCTTCATCATCCAGCTCCCACTCATATAACTCGGAAACGGTTTCGTCTGTGACCTCGGGTTCGGGTAGGATATCACCCTCGGACGGCTCTTCGCTGTCGCTGCCGCTGTATAAACCTTCCTTTTCGCTGATATAATTAGCCGCAGCATCGGGATCTGCCTTTGACACATCTATGGGCAGCTCAAAGAGCAGATTCAGCCCTTCAAAATCGGGATTTTCAGTTATTTCGCCTGTTTCGGCATTGTAAATATACGCATCTCTGTCAAAGAAAACGCCCTTTGCGGCTGACACGCCGATATACAGCCCCCTGTCCGCAAACATTTCAATATTGTCGCAGTTGATTATCCTGTAAACAACGCCGTTTTCGGTGAATCCTCTGTAGCCGCCCTTCATAGTGACAATATTGTATCTCAGCGGGTCAAGTCCCTTGATAAACGGCGTAACGAACAAATTCTTATCCTCCATAGGCTTGCCGTCTGTCCTGGATATTGCCACAACAGCATACGTTCTTTCGTCAAGCAGCTCACCGTTAAGGAAATACAGATTATCGCTGATAGTGCTGTTTTTCCCCGAAACTGCGCCCAAAAATGTTACGCTGTATTCGCCGTCAGTCCTTGTTTCGCCCGTAAGCACCGCATCTTCGCTTTCAAACGCCTGTGACAGCGCAGGGTTATCAACACGCTCTGCCGCTTCCGACGGGGACAGCAGCCTGTACGCCGCAGCCGCCGTTATGGTGCAGACTGCCGCCGCAGCACACGCAATTACCGCAATTTTCGCCTTTTTATTTCCTGTTTTGCTCATATCGCTTTTCTCCTTTGCTCTCTCTAAAATTTCGTCATTGATGGATTTTTCGGGGAGAAAATCGGCAGAAAGAGCGGTTTTCAGCATTTTATCAAGTTTATTCTCCATAGCCGTCTGCCTCCAGATATTTTTTGAGCTTTTTTCTTGCTTCGGACAGTCTGCTTTTTACCGTGCCTTCGGGAATGTCCAGCGTCCGGGATATTTCCGTTACCGACATTTCCTCGGTGTAAAACAGCAGGATAGGTATCCTCTGCTTGTCGGGGAGCCGTCTGACCGCCGAGATGACCGCCTGACGCTCCTCATGTTCGATATAGCCGTCCTCGGGGCATGGGGAAGGGTCGGGGATATTTCCCGCATTTTCCTCCGACACGGAAAGGGCTATCCGCATACGTCTGGCGAATTTTCGTTTTTTATTTGTCCACAGCTTTACCGCAGCCGAAAGAAGCCAGCCCTTTGTATTTTGCGAAATATCCAGCTTTTGTGAGCTTTCGGCAGCTGCAAGAAAGGTGTCCTGATAAAGCTCGTCCGCCTGGTCACGGCTTTGGGTAAGGTACACGCAGAAGCTGTAAATGTCCTTTCCGCAGGCTTCTATAAGCTCGCTGAGTTCTGTCCTGTTCATTGGATTTCCTCCGTTTTAATGAAAGATTACGATCGTTTTTGCTTTCAATATAATATTGTCACAGGAGATGAAAAGGTTCATTTTGTCTGGAAAAAATTTGACCCGAAAAGGCTGAGATCCTTTCGGGTCGGGTTGGCTGTTTTACGGTTAAATTGAACTTAGTGAATTAATAATTTATAATTGACAATTAATAATTTTAAGTATCACACCATAAATTATCAATTATCAATTGTCAATTTTCCATTAGATAAATTTCGATTTACCGTATATAAAAGTATAACACCACAGCCGTAAAAAGTCAATATTGCCGAGAAATATAAAAAAAATTCCTATTAACAAAAATTTTTCCCAAAAACCCCTTGATAATTATTCAAAAATGTTATAAAATAGTATTATAAGCTGTGGAGCCACAGCAGATTTTTTAACGAAAGGATGTCATACCAATGGCAGGTTTAAACAAGGTTACAGTTGACGACATTAACGTTAAGGGCAAAAAGGTTCTCGTAAGAGTTGACTTCAACGTTCCTATGAAGGACGGAGTTATCACCAACGACAACAGAATCACAGCTGCTCTCCCCACTATTAAGAAGCTTATCGCAGACGGCGGAAAGCTGGTTCTTTGCTCTCATCTCGGCAAGCCCAAGAACGGCCCCGAGGCTAAGTTCTCCCTGAAGCCCGCTGCTGACAGACTGGCAGAGCTTCTCCCAGGCACAAAGGTTACATTCGCTCCCGATGATACTGTTGTAGGCGACAACGCTAAGAAGGCAGTTTCCGAAATGGCTGACGGCGATGTTGTTGTTCTGGAAAACACAAGATTCAGAGGTGCTGACGAAACCAAGAACGGCGAAAACCTCTCCAAGGAGCTGGCTGAGCTGGTTGACGGCGAAGTATTCGTTATGGACGCTTTCGGTTCTTCCCACAGAGCACACGCTTCCACAGCAGGCGTTACAAAGTTTGTTAAGGAGACCGCAGTTGGTTATCTGATGCAGAAGGAAATTCAGTATCTCGGAAACGCTGTTGAGGATCCTGTTCGTCCCTTCGTTGCTATCCTCGGCGGTGCTAAGGTTGCAGACAAGCTGAACGTTATCTCCAACCTGCTTGAAAAGTGCGATACTCTCATTATCGGCGGCGGTATGGCTTATACATTCCTCAAGGCTAAGGGTTTTGAGGTAGGTACATCTCTCGTTGACGAGGAAAAGATCGACTACTGCAAGGAAATGCTGGCTAAGGCTGACAAGCTGGGCAAGAAGCTGCTCCTGCCTGTTGATACTGCTATCGCTGCTTCCTTCCCCGATCCTATCGACGCTGAGATCTCCGTTGAGATCGTAGATTCCGACAAGATCCCCGCAGACAAGATGGGTCTTGACATCGGTCCTAAGACAATGGAACTGTTTGCTGAGGCTGCTAAGTCCGCAAAGACTGTTGTTTGGAACGGTCCTATGGGCGTATTTGAGAACCCCACTCTCAAGAAGGGTACTGTTGCTGTTTGCGAGGCTCTCGCAGAGGCTGACGCTACCACTATCATCGGCGGCGGCGATTCCGCTACCGCAGCTATTAACCTGGGCTATGCCGACAAGATGACCCACATCTCCACAGGCGGCGGAGCTTCTCTCGAATATCTCGAGGGCAAGGTTCTTCCCGGTGTTGCTGCTATTGCTGAGAAGTAATTCTGTTTGACAGAAATATTTGATTTTTCGCATACCGCTGTTCTTTCGAGCAGCGGTATGTTTTTTTGCTTGATTTTTCGTGGGAGAGGTGGTATAATATATTATATATTATTATCTCAAATTCAAAATATAAAAATAACCTTATTGCAGGGGCAGGGCTTCCCCGCCCGCAGATATGATACATTTGACGGATTTCTGCGGTGCTGTGTCCCGCAGATTTTGTCATGATATTTTTTGTGCTGCTATAAATCATATATTATGGAAGGGACAACGCTATGGCACTTGAAAACAAGCTTGGAATAACCGACTCTGCCGAACTTGCCCGTGAAGAGGAACGAATCAGCAAGAAGAAAGCCCTTGAACTCTTTGAAAGCGGCTGTCTTGATACGCTTTCGGCGGGAACCTTCAAAACGCTTTCCGAGGTACACCGCATTTTGTTTGAGGATATATACGATTTTGCGGGAAAGCTTCGCAATGTAAATATTGCCAAAGGAAATTTTCGTTTTGCTCCCGTTATCTATCTTGAAGCAGCCCTTGAAAATATCGACAAAATGCCGCAGTCAACATTTGACGAGATAATAGAAAAGTATGTGGAGATGAATGTTGCTCACCCTTTCCGTGAGGGCAACGGCAGAAGCGGCAGGATCTGGCTTGACCATATGCTTAAAACAAATCTGAACAAGGTGGTTGACTGGAGCCTTGTTGACAAGGACGACTATCTGCTTGCTATGGAACGCAGCCCCATTCGGGATATTGAGATAAAGCACGTTCTGGGAAATGCCCTGACAGATTCGGTAAACGACCGTGAAATGTATATGAAGGGCATTGACGCAAGCTATTTTTACGAGGGATATACCGCATACAAATCAAACGAATTGTAAATTTCTGTCGCTGTTCTGCTTTTTGTGGTACAGCGGCACTTTTTTGTTGACATTTGAAAATTTTTGCTATATAATATTGACATAAGCTTAATTTTTGACGGACATTTGGGGGAATAATATATGAATATCAAACGAATTTTTGCAATAATAACGGCGGTCATTATGTGTGCGGGACTGTGCGGCTGTCAGCCTAAAAATGGTGGTCAGACGGCAGAGGAGGGGACTGTTTTGGAAACGGTACTGTCCCATAAAGAGGACAGTTCTGACGGCGAGATTTCTGAGATTTCGGAGGAATATAACTTTATTGCACCAGAAAAAGCCTTCCTTGAAAAGTGCATTTACGAAGCCGAAAATCCGCTCGTATATATCAAATATGACGGAAAGGGAAACTATGAAGCTGCCGATTATGATGATATGGCTGCGTTGGTTTCCTATGTGTCAAATAGGGGCGAGGCTTTGCTTGCTGAGGGTGACGATTACAGCGAACATTTTCGGGGAATGGATAAGCTGTTTGACAATAACTGGAATTATGTGGGAGAGCCTGCGGTTTATTTCGGAATTGCTCCAAAATTCAGCGATGACTATTTGGACAATGAAAATGTTCCTTCGGACAGTGAGCGTGCTGTCGAAGCGGCGGAGTATCTTTTTGACGTTATCGAAAGTTCGTCCGATATTCAAGCAGCGCTCAAAAAGGGTATGGAAGGCAGCGTTTTGTATGTAGGTTCTGCCGAATACAGCGTGACAAACAGGAAGGAAACGCTGATAGAATGGGCTGTTTCGGATATCCTTACTATAACGGAGAAGGCAGAGTTTAAGGGCAGTAATGAAGCCGAGCTTACACCCGACCCCGATTACGGTGTTAGCGAGATAAGCGGCATTGAGGTTACTTATCCCGGCAGAGAATTTATTTTAAATGCCGCCGAAAGCTGTGACGGATATTACCTTACTCTGCGCCTTAACGATGACGGCAGCTTTTCGGTGCTTGATGATGATGAAACAGACGAAGCTTTGTACGGAAACAACGATTATGAATATCTGAAAGAAATGCTCACCGAGGAAGTCTACAATGAGTTTACCGAAGAGGGGATACTTGATGAGCTTGGTATTGACAGCTACGAAAAATATGTGGAGTTCGTGCTTGATTCTTACGGGTATGAAAGCATTGAGGACGCAAAAAGCGGTTCAAAGCCCGCACTATATTTCATTATCGGTCAATCCAATGAATGGGATAGCCTTGTTGAGGGCAATGCCGAGCTTATGGCAGACGCAGCCGAGCAGCTTTTTGTCAAGCTGGAGGAAAATCCCGAGATAGTGAGATCTGCTTCAAAGGCTCTGGAAAGCGGCAAAAGCTATGCCTGTGTTGCTTCCGTGACCGATATGGGCGGCGGTATTATAGACCTTGAAATGTGCTTTGCCGATATGGAAACCTGCCGAAACGGCGATTCCCTTGAGGACGCCGAGTATTATTACAGGGAAAAGCTGTCTTCGGACGGGATTGACGGTTTTTCGTTTGGAGAAACCTTTGTCCCCGCAGATACGGAATATCTCTGCATTTCAAGCCGTGATGAAGGTACCTTTAATATGCTTACTTCGGATATGGTTTTCCCCGAAAATGCGGTGCTGTGTGCAGCCGTGAAAGGCGATAATTACCACAGCTATGACGTTTCCTTTGATTTGAAGCAGCTTAGCGAAAAGCTGCCGAATTTGAAGGGCTTGTATATGTATCAGGCGGAGATAGAAAACCCCGAGTATCTGACGGAGCTGACCGCATTGGAGGAGCTTTCCTACTATCCGTCGGTAACTGATGAGGACGGATATATCTCCGCAGACAACGGCTATCTGCCCGATTTCGGAAAGCTTACGAAGCTGAAAAAGCTGTATATTTTTGGAAATTATGAGGATTACGGCTTTTTGAAGGGGCTTGGCGGAATTGACAGCATTTCCGTTAAGGTCGAGAGTGTGGGGAGAAGTCAGCTGGAGGATATTTTTGCTTGTCCCAATGTTACAGAGCTGGAAATTTACCATTGGGAAAGTGATGATTTCCCTGATTTTTCGGGAATAGAAGCGCTGAAAAACCTCAAAAAGCTTGACATTACCATTTCAAAGCTTGATTTTGCGCAGATAGCAAATGCTGTTTCTCTGGAAGAATTTGCCGTAAGAGTATACAACGGCGGACAGAATGCAGAGCAGCTGGGCAAGCTGAAAAATGTACGTAAATTGAAGCTTGACAGCGTTGAATCTGATGATTTCGATTTCCTGACAGAAATGACCTCCCTGCGTAATTTGACGGTATCTTCTATGAATGGCATAAGAAATTCAGATATTGAAAAGCTTACTGATTTGGAGGAGCTGAACCTTGCAAACAAAAACGGTGTTGATGTCCGTGTTATCGAAAAGCTGCCAAAGCTGAAAATCTTTTTCTGGGACGGCGGTTCACAATGGTACGATATTTCAGATATTAAGGGCTCACAGTCGCTGGAATCCTTCGGTCAGCTTTTCGGTTCGGCAGAGTCCTACGAGTTCTTCGGGAACTGTCCCAATTTACGGACAGTTGCTCTGCTTGGCGTAAACGGTGCAGCCTTGGATATGAGCGTATTTAAGGGAACAAATCTGGAAACTATCGACTGCAACGGCACGAAATTTGAAAATCTCAAAGCACTTGCCGAGGTGAAAACTCTGAGAGGCATTTCCATTTCGGGTATCACGGAGGAAGATGAGGACGTAATCTATCTGAAATCGGTTCGACCCGACTGCGAGATACACTGCATAGAGCAGATGTTTACAAATACCATTGAATAAGCGAGGTAAATAATATGGAAACGATCTGGAAAAAGCTTTACGAATCCGCAAGATCGGTGATGAATGGACGGAAAATATCCGATTATGTGTCTGCGGGGGAGGTAGGTGCGGCTATTCTCTCAAAATCGGGCAGAATATACACGGGAATTTGCGTTGATACCTGTTCAACTCTGGGAATTTGTGCGGAGCGAAACGCTATTTTCAATATGCTGACAAACGGCGAACAGGAGATAGACAAGGTCATAGCCGTTATGCCCGACGGAAAAACAGGTGCGCCCTGCGGTGCCTGCCGTGAACTGATGGTTCAGCTGATGCCCGATTCTTATAAGGATATTGAGATCATGCTGGATTATGAGAATGAGAGGGTCATTAAGCTTGGGGATATTACCCCCGAATGGTGGATTTGAATTGTTCGGTAAATTTCGCAAGAATATACCATAATTACACGAAATGTTAATGACAGCTTCATATATTTATATTACAATAAAATCGGTTAATTTTGTAATCTAAAACGCTTTAAAGGAGTAGTTAAAATGAATAAGTCACTGAGAAAAGCAATCATCGCAGGTAACTGGAAGATGAACAAGACCCGTCCCGAGGCAAAGGAGCTTCTCGAAGCTATCAAGCCTCTTGTTGCAGATGCAAAGGACGTTGAAGTTATCGCTTGCGTACCCTTCACAAACCTTGAAACTGCCGTAAATGTTACCGCAGGTTCCAATGTTAAGATCGGCGCAGAGAACGTTCACTTTGAAAAGAGCGGCGCATTCACAGGCGAAATTTCCGCTGATATGCTCACCGAGCTGGGCGTTGAGTACGTTGTTATCGGTCACTCCGAGAGAAGACAGTACTTCGGCGAAACAGACGAAACCGTAAACAAGAGAACAAAGGCTGCTCTGGCTGCAGGTCTGAAGCCTATCGTTTGCGTTGGCGAGCTGCTTTGGGAGCGTGAGTGCGACATTACCGAGGAAGTTATCGCACGTCAGATAAAGCTTGATTTCTTCGGCGTTTCCGCAGAGGACATCAAGAAGTCCGTTATCGCTTATGAGCCTGTTTGGGCTATCGGTACAGGCAAGACTGCTACCGCAGATCAGGCACAGGAGGTTTGCGCATTTATCCGTGCAACTCTTGCAAAGCTGTACGATCAGGCTACCGCAGACGCTGTTACCATTCAGTACGGCGGTTCTATGAACGCAGGAAATGCTGCCGAGCTTCTTTCTAAGCCCGATGTTGACGGCGGTCTTATTGGCGGTGCATCTCTCAAGGCTAACGATTTCAGCGTTATCGTTCACGCTGCTGTAAACGGCTAAAAATGCCAATTATGTGTTTTCTCCCGCCGAAGGCGGGGGAAAACACTTACGAATACATCACTTTTTGATAATAATCAAAGTGCGGTTCGTTTGGCTAAATAATTCTATTGAACTATTTCGGCAGGGGACATTTAAAAGATATCTCCTGCCGTTTTACGGAAAGGATATTGAAAAAATGAGTAAGAAACCTGTTGCTCTCATTATTATGGACGGCTTCGGAATCAACAACAGCGATTACGGAAATGCTATTGCTGCCGCTAAGAAGCCCAACCTTGACAAGTATTTTGCCGAGTGCCCCAACACAACTATCGGTGCTTCGGGTCTGGACGTTGGTCTGCCTGACGGTCAGATGGGTAACTCTGAGGTTGGTCACACCAACATCGGTGCGGGACGTATCGTTTATCAGATGCTGGTTAAAATCTCCAAGGACATCAAGGACGGCGTTTTCTTCAAGAACCCCGCTCTTTGCGCTGCAATGGAAAACTGCAAGAAGAATGGCTCTGCTCTCCACCTCATGGGACTGCTTTCTCCCGGCGGCGTTCACAGCCATATGGAGCATATGTACGGTCTGCTGGAAATGGCTAAGCAGAACGGTCTTGACAAGGTTTATGTTCACGCATTCCTTGACGGACGTGACGTTCCTCCTTCCTCCGCTGCTGAGTTTATGGAAGAGGCTGTTGCCGAGATGAACAAGATCGGTGTTGGCAAGGTGGGCGTTATTTCGGGACGTTACTATGCTATGGACCGTGACAATGCCTGGGACAGAGTTGAAAAGGCTTATGATGCTCTGGTTATGGGCGAGGGCGTTAAGGGTACAGACCCCGTCCAGGCAATTAAGGATTCCTATGCAAACGGCGTAACGGACGAGTTTATGCTTCCCACAGTAGTTGACGAGAACGCTGCTATTAAGGAGAACGACAGCGTTATCTTCTTCAACTTCCGTCCCGACCGTGCAAGACAGATCACAAGAGCTTTCGTTGACCCTGAGTTCAAGGGCTTTGAGAGAAAGAAGGGTTATTTCCCCGTGCATTTCGTTTGCATGGCTCAGTATGACGCTGCAATGCCTAACGTTTCCGTGGCATATCCTCCCGAGCAGCTGACAATGACTATGGGCGAATATCTCAGCAAAATGGGCAAGACACAGCTTAGAATTGCCGAAACACAGAAGTATGCTCACGTTACCTTCTTCTTTAACGGCGGCGAGGAGAAGCAGTTCGAGGGCGAGGACAGGATCCTCATTCAGTCCCCCGATGTTCCCACATTCGACCTGAAGCCCGAAATGAGTGCTTACGAGGTTTGCGACGCTGTTGTCAAGGCTATCAACGAGGACAAGTACGATGTTATTATCCTCAATTACGCTAACTGCGATATGGTTGGTCACACAGGCATTTTCGACGCAGCAAAGGCAGCTGTTGAGGCTGTTGACACCTGTGTGGGCAGAATGGTTGACGCTATCCTTGCAAAGGGCGGTGCTGCGTTCATTACCGCTGACCACGGTAATGCGGATAAGATGTACGAGCCTGACGGCAGCCCCTTCACCGCACACACCACAAACCCCGTTCCCTTCATCGTCGTTGGCGAGGACTGCAAGCTGAGAGAGGGCGGCGTTCTTGCGGACATTGCTCCCACTATGCTTAAAGTTATGGGAATCCCTCAGCCTGAGGAAATGACGGGTAAGTCGCTTATTGTTTGATAATTTTTGGAAATAGTTTCAGCCGCTTTCGATATGATTTGTCGGGGGCGGCTTGTTTTTCTGTACATTGATTTTTTACGGCGTTTGTGTTATAATAAACTCAGTGAAGAATCGGAATTTTCTAAATTGATTGGAGAATGCAATGATTAATGAATTTGAAAAAGAATTACATATAAAAGTAGATGCATTCAAAATCTGGGCTAAAATAAATCATCCTGAGATAACAGAAGATAATGATAATGGTGAATGGTGCTTTTGTGATGAATTTGAAAAAATGTATGTATATGCTCTTAATGTTATACAGAAATGTCCTGTTTCAAATGCGACCGACCAGATGATTGACGATTTGTTATATGCTATCGCAAGAGATAATGAATGTGAGATTATCGTACAAGTACTAGGAGATTACAATGAATGGTTTGAATTATTGTGCAGAAATAGTTTAAAGGTACCTTATACAAACGCCAAATGGCAATTTGCTAAAAGATTAAAGGACTATAAAGGTGATGATAACCTTAAAAAAATTATATTTGAGTTTCTTTCAACAGGAGATGAATATACTGAAAGGCTTGCTTTACAATCGTTAGCATATATTTATCCGGAACAAGCAGAAAAATATGCAATTGAATTTTGGAACAGAAACAAATATGAATACGACGAATACCAAAAAATTATGGTTCTTCATGTCTTATATCAGATTCATTCAACAAATTTAGAAACATATCTAAAAATGGCTGAAAATTCATGCTATGAGTATCTTAAAATTAATGCACAAGAGATTCTTAAAAAGATAAATTTAGATAATTCTTTGAATTAAGAAATCATTTGATTTGTATTAGCGACAAATTTCAATTTTTTCTTGAAATACGTTTTGAAAAACGTTGTTAAAATTCACAAAAAAGTCACCCAAAAAACTGTTGACATAACCGAAGAAATGTGCTATACTATTAAACAGTGAAAACTCAGTCCTTTAAGTCGATCCCGTGAGGTTGACAAGGCGGTTGTGTTAATATGCGGAAAAAGGGCGTATTTTTATGCCCGTACTGTATGCTTATTCAGCCTGTCTGTCAGCTTTTGACGGACAGGCTTTTTTTGCGAGGTGATTTGTTTTATGACGGAAGCTGCGGTCATTATGGACGAAAACGCCATTTCCCGTGCAGTCGCAAGGATATGCTACGAGATAGCCGAGAGAAACAAGGGTATAGCGGATATTGCCGTTATCGGGATAATGTCGGGCGGTGAGCTGCTTGCCGAACGTATTGCACGCAAGCTGGGGGAGCTGGAATGCTGCACCGTTCCTCTGGGGCGGCTGGACATAACCCCTTTTCGTGACGATGAAAAAAACATTTCCGACAGCGATTTTTCCGACATAAGCTTTGATATTGCAAACAAAAAGATCATTCTTGTGGACGATGTTATCTTCACGGGAAGAAGCGCCAGAGCAGCTATGGACGCCGTTATCGAACGGGGACGCCCTCAGAGCGTTCAGCTTGCCGTGCTGGTTGACAGGGGACACCGTGAGCTGCCTATCAGGGCGGATTATGTGGGCAAGAATGTTCCCACATCACGGGAAGAGGCTGTAAAGGTAATTATCGGCGGGTCGGACAGCGACAGGGTAGTTATCGAAAAGCCGAATAAAACAGTTGGGGTTTGAAAGGAGAGCTTATGGCTTCGCTTTTGCTTAAAAACGCAGTTCCCTTTGACAGGGATTATGCCTGCGATATTCTTATAGAAAATGGTTTTATCACCCGAATGGAGCCTGCGGACGGGGAAAGCCTTTCTGCGGACAAGGTGCTGGACTGCGGAGAAATGACCGCTTTCCCCGGGCTGTTTGATATGCACGTTCATTTCAGAGATCCCGGATATACCTATAAGGAGGACGTGTTCAGCGGTTCGGAGGCTGCTCTTGCGGGCGGTGTGACGGGCGTTGTTTGTATGCCGAACACCAATCCCGTTACCGATAACGCCCAGGTGGTCAGATATATTGTTGACAAGGCAAGGGAAACGGGTGTGAAGATTTACCCCGCTGCCTGCATTACCTCGGGAATGAAGGGCGGGGAGCTTACCAATTTTGACGAGCTTCGTGATGCGGGTGTAAAGGTCATTTCCGATGACGGCAGACCCGTAAAGAACGCCGAGATCATGCGTCAGGCGTTGGAGGAATCGGGAAAATACGGGCTTCTTTGTGCGTCCCACTGCGAGGATCTTGACATTATTAACGGTGGTATCATTAACAAGGGCGAGGCTTCCAAGGCGTTGGGTGTCAAGGGAATGGACAGAGCGTCCGAGGACAGCATTACCGCCCGTGAGATTATGCTGGCTGCGTCCTGCGGGGCTAGAATTCACATCTGCCACGTTTCCACAAAGGGCAGCATTGACATTATCAGGGCGGCAAAGCAGATGGGCATTGCGGTCACCTGCGAAACCTGTCCCCACTACTTTATGTACACCGATGAAAAGGTAATGTCGAGAGATGCCGATTACCGAATGAATCCGCCATTGCGCACCGAAGCCGACAGAAACGCAATTCTGGCGGCGGTTTTGGACGGAACCATCGACTGCATAGTTACCGACCACGCACCCCACGCCGCCGAGGAAAAGAGCGATTTCGAGAAGGCTCCCAACGGCGTTGTGGGTCTGGAAACATCGCTGGCGGCTGCGCTGACCGTGCTTCATCACGAAAACGGCATGCCCCTTCAAAGAATAACCGAGCTTATGTCGTCAAATCCGAGAAAGCTCCTCGGCATTGAGCAGATTGCTATCATTCCCGGTTCAAGGGCGGACATCTGTATTGCCGATATTAACAGAAGCTGGACGGTTGTTCCAGAAAAGCTTCATTCCAAATCAAAAAATACCGTATTTAAGGGCGAAACCTTTAAAGGACGTGTTATATACACAATTTCAGACGGAGAAGTAAGATATACCTGCGAGGAATAAAGGAGAATTGCTATGTCACTTGACACATTAATGGAAAAGATCGTTGAAACCCAGAACCCTACCGTTGTTGGACTTGACCCTAAGCTGGACTACGTTCCCGAGTTTATTAAAAAAGAAGCTTTTGACGTAGAGGGATATACCCTTAAGGCTGCTGCAAAGGCTATTTACCGTTTTAACAAGGGAATTATTGATGCTGTTTGCGATGTTGTTCCTGCGATCAAGCCCCAGGCTGCATATTACGAAATGTACGGCTATTACGGAGTGAAGGCTCTTGCAAAGACCATTGAATACGCAAAGAGCAAGGGTATTTTCGTTATTACCGACGGAAAGAGAAACGACATCGGCGCAACTATGGAGGCATACACAAATGCTCATTTGGGAACTGTTACCGTTGGGGACAGAGTTCTTGAACCCTTCGGCGCAGATGCTCTTACCGTAAACGGCTACCTCGGTTCGGACGGTATCGAGCCGCTCCTCAACGCTTGCAGAGAGTTTGACAAGGGCATTTTCGTTCTTGTAAAGACATCAAACAAGTCCTCGGGCGAGCTTCAGGACAGGCTTATAGACGGCAAGCCCGTTTATGAGATAATGGGTGAAATGTGCGAGAAGTGGGGAGAATCGGCTATGGGTGCTTACGGATATTCCTCTGTCGGTGCGGTAGTCGGTGCAACATATCCCGAACAGCTTAAAGAGCTGAGAGAGAAGCTGCCCCACACATTCTTCCTCGTTCCCGGCTACGGCGCACAGGGCGGCGGTGCTGAGGGCGTGGCTAAAGCATTTGATAAAAACGGCAGAGGTGCTATTGTCAATTCCTCCAGAGCCGTTATGTGTGCATACAAAAAAGAGGGCTGCGATGAAACCGAATATGCGGCAGCAGCACTCAGAGAATGTATCCGCATGAAAAACGACATAATTTCTCACATTCGCTGAACAGAACTTTTTTAATGCTCTGTTCACGCATAGCAACAGCTTGAACATTGAACAGAGCAGACAGACGCAAACACCAACAGAAAGGAAGAAATAAAAAATGTCGCTCTTTAATATCGGTGAAAAAGCTTATGTTATGCTGGAAAACGGCAGAGTTTTCGAGGGATATTCCTTCGGGGCAAAAGGCACTTCATTCGGTGAGATAGTCTTTACCACAAGTATGACCGCTTATGAGGAAACGCTGACAGACCCCAGCTATTTCGGTCAGATAGTCACTCAGACATTTCCTCTTATCGGAAATTACGGTGTGAATGACAGCGATTATGAGTCAAAAGGCTCGGCTGTCAGCGGTTATATTGTCAGGGAATGGTGCAATGCTCCGTCCAATTTCAGATGTGAGGGGAATGTTGACGATTTCCTGAAAAGACACGGGATAATCGGAATTCATTCCATCGACACAAGATGTCTTACAAGAATTATCAGAGAACACGGCGTTATGAACGGCGTTATCACCACGGAAAATGTTTACGAGAAGAAGGACGAGTTCCTTAAAAAGATCAAGGAATTTTCCATTGTGAAAGCCGTTGCTTCCGTTACCTGCAAGGAAATTGAGGAGTATAAGGCGGAGAATCCCCTTTACAATGTAGTGCTTTTCGATTTCGGATATAAGTACAATATCCGCAGAGAGCTGGTGAAAAGGGGCTGCAATGTTACCGTTGTGCCCGCCGACACGACTCCCGAAAAGATAAAGGAGCTTGCTCCCGATGGAATTATGCTGTCAAACGGTCCGGGAAATCCTGCGGAGAATGTTGAAATTATCGAGAATCTGAAAGAGCTTATTAAGCTGAAAATACCTACCTTCGGTATTTGTCTGGGACATCAGCTGATGGCTTTGGCAAACGGTGCAAGGACCGAAAAGCTGAAATACGGTCACAGAGGTGCAAACCAGCCTGTTGTGGACGTTCGTCTGGACAAGACCTTTGTAACATCTCAGAACCACGGCTATGCGGTAATTTCTGACAGCGTTCCCGCCGAGGTGGGCGAGGTTTCCCACAGAAACGCAAATGACGGCACCTGCGAAGGCGTGCGTTACAAGCAGTTCCCCTGCTTTACGGTGCAGTTCCACCCTGAGGCATGCGGAGGTCCGCTGGACACTGCCTATCTTTTCGATGAATTTGTTGATATGATAAAAGCAGATAAGGAGGCTGAGTAATATGCCGCTTCGTTCAGATATTAAAAAGGTACTTGTTATCGGTTCGGGACCTATCGTTATCGGTCAGGCTGCCGAGTTTGACTATGCGGGCACTCAGGCGTGCCGTGCACTCAAGCAGGAGGGTCTGGAGGTCGTTCTTATCAACTCCAATCCCGCTACAATTATGACAGATAAGGCTATGGCAGACAAGGTTTACATTGAACCGCTTACCCTTGATGTTGTTAAGAAAATTATCGAGATAGAGAAGCCCGACAGCGTTCTGTCCACCCTGGGCGGACAGACAGGTCTGACACTTTCTATGCAGCTTGCAAAGGAAGGCTTTCTTGATGCCCATAATGTAAAGCTTCTGGGTGCAAATCCCGAAACTATCCACAAGGCAGAGGACAGACAGGCGTTCAAAGACACTATGGAGAAGATAGGCGAGCCTGTTATCCCCTCAAAGGTCGTTGAAGATGTGGAGTCTGCCGTTGAATTTGCAAGAGTTATCGACTATCCCGTTATTGTGCGCCCTGCGTTTACTCTGGGCGGAACAGGCGGCGGTATTGCCTATAATGAAGAGGAGCTTCGTGACATTGCCACCAACGGTCTGCGTCTTTCGCCTATCACTCAGATACTTGTTGAAAAGTGCATAAGCGGTTGGAAGGAAATTGAGTTTGAGGTTATCAGGGACAGCAAGGGAAATGTTATTACCGTCTGCTCTATGGAAAACTTCGACCCTGTTGGCGTGCATACGGGCGACAGTATTGTTATTGCTCCCGCTGTTACTCTCACCGACAAGGAATATCAGATGCTGCGTACTGCTGCGCTGAACATCATTTCCGAGCTGAAGGTCGAGGGCGGCTGCAACTGTCAGTTTGCTCTGCACCCCGGTTCCTTTGAATATGCGGTAATCGAGGTAAATCCCCGTGTAAGCCGTTCTTCTGCGCTGGCATCAAAGGCGACAGGCTATCCTATCGCAAAGGTTGCAACGAGAATTGCTATCGGTTACAGTCTGGACGAGATAATCAACGCTGTTACGGGCAAGACCTACGCTTGCTTTGAGCCTGCCCTTGACTATGTCGTTGTAAAATTCCCGAAATGGCCTTTCGATAAATTCGTATATGCAAAGCGTACCCTCGGCACTCAGATGAAGGCGACGGGCGAGGTCATGGCTATCGGTACCTCCTTTGAACAGGCTATGATGAAGGCTGTCCGTTCCATTGAGCTGGGACTTGACAGTATGAATCTGAAAAAGCTTGCCAAGCTGTCCGACGAGGAGATTAAAGCAAAGATTTCCGATACGGACGACGAGCGTTCCTTTGTGGTATTCGAGGCACTCAAGAGAGGAATTTCCATTGACTATATCCACGATGTTACAAAGATAGACAAGTGGTTCCTCTCAAAGCTTAACAATCTTGTGGAGCTGGAAAAGCTGCTTGCGGACGGTGAGCTGACAGAGGAAAAGTACGACCTTGCCAAGAGATACGGCTACCTTGACAGCACTATTGAGCGTATGAGCGGACAGAAATGTCCCAAGCGTACCCGTGCGGTGTTCAAGATGGTTGATACCTGTGCAGGTGAGTTCAAGGCGGAAACACCTTATTTCTATTCCACCTTTGACGAGGAAAATGAAGCAAAGCAGTTCATCGAAAGAACCGACACGGGCAAGAAAAAGGTCATTGTTTTCGGTTCGGGACCTATCAGAATAGGACAGGGTATCGAGTTCGACTACTGCTCCGTTCACTGCGTATGGGCACTCAAAGAGCTGGGATATGAAGCTGTTATCTGCAACAACAACCCCGAAACCGTTTCTACCGACTTCGACACGGGCGACAGGCTTTACTTTGACCCCCTGACCAAGGAGGACGTTGAAGCTATTATCGAAACGGAACAGCCCTACGGCGTTGTTGTTCAGTTCGGCGGACAGACTGCTATCAAGCTGACAAAGCATCTCTCCGATATGGGCGTGAATATCCTGGGAACGTCTGCGGACAGCATTGACGCTGCGGAGGACAGAGAGCGTTTTGACGAGCTGCTGAACAAGTGCGGAATCCCCCGTCCTGCGGGACATACCGTTATGACCGAGGAGGAGGCTTTGAAGGCTGCAGAGGATCTGGGATATCCTGTGCTTATGCGTCCTTCCTACGTTTTAGGCGGTCAGAATATGATAATTGCACATTCCGAGAAGGATATTATCGAATATATGGCTATCATCTGCCGAAACGGTCTGGAAAATCCTGTGCTTATCGACAAGTATATGATGGGCAAGGAGGTCGAGGTAGACGCTATCTGCGACGGAAAGGACTTCCTTATCCCCGGAATTATGGAGCATATCGAAAGAGCGGGTATCCATTCGGGAGATTCCATTTCCGTATATCCTGCGCTGACCCTGACAAAGAAGGTCAAGGAAACTATTATCGAATACACAAGACGCCTTGCAACCGAGCTTCATGTTATCGGTCTGGTAAATATACAGTATGTCGTATATAACGGCGAGGTATATGTTATCGAGGTAAATCCCCGTTCGTCCAGAACAGTGCCTTATATCTCAAAGGTATCGGGCGTACCTATGGTGGATATTGCCACTAAGATAATGTGCGGCGAAACTCTTGCGGAACAGGGATATAAGAGCGGTCTTTACAAGGAGGCTGACTATATCGCCGTAAAGGTTCCCGTGTTCAGCTTTGAGAAGCTCCACGAT
>CAMCRP010000043.1 GCA_945877315.1 uncultured Ruminococcus sp.
GAACACTATCTCACATTACAAAATGAACAGATACGATCTGGCGGGAAAATACATAGACACACCGCAGGACATTCTTGATTATGACCTGATGAATGTTATTATGGTATGTCTTGGAGAATCCGATACAAAGGAGTGCAGAGGAATTATCCGAATGCTTCACTCGCTTCTTGTGGCAAGGATCCCCGCTGCTGAGAAGAAGAGGATAGTCCATGAAGAATACGGTATCCCCATGAACAAGGAGATCGATAAGGAGGTCGATGAAATGTGTAATATTAGTTCGTTATATATTAACAGGGGCAGAGCGGAAGGCAGAGCGGAAGGCAGAGCGGAAGGCATTGAAATAGGCGAATTTAGAGAAAAAGTAAATGTAATAACTGAATTACTCAAAAGCAATATTCCGATTCCTATTATTGCAAATGCAGTACGTCTTACCGTTGAAGAAACCGAAAAAATAATCCGTGAAAACACATAATCCCACTTTCAGAGGTCGACGATATGTGCAATATTAGTTCGTTATATATTAATAGAGGAAGAGCAGAAGGTAGGGCGGAAGGCAGGGCAGAAGGCTCTCTTGAAACAGCTATAAAAATGATAATAGAAATGTTCAGAAACAACATTCCCGTTCCTACCATTGCAAATATTGCTCATCTTTCCGTTGAAGAAACCGAAAAAATAATCCGTGAAAACACATAAAAAACAAAGGGCAGCCCGCTGTGAGCTGCCCTTTTTTCATGCAGAAGTGCTGTCTATGGCACTCCGTTCTGCTTTCACCTCCTGCTGTGCAGCCTTCATTCTGTTGGATTTCAACAGGTACAAGGCCGTTTCAAACAGATCCTCAGAACCTGATTTGAGGATTATCAGCTTGTACTTTTGGTGTCGGAGAGGGGCAATTTCGCACTCCAGCTCCTTCGGAATAGGCTGTCCGACCTCATCTGTGGCTTGCCAGACCAGAATAAGCTTCTTGTCGTGGTTTATCTCCGCTCTCATAGCGACACCTCCCTTTACAAAGTAGTATGAGAACTATTTCACTTAAATATTCATTTGTCCTGTCTGCACATCGTTTCCTTTCTGCACTTGGGCGGTCAAATGTTAAAGCATTATGTTCATTACAGTAATGATATATAATTTCTTTTCTTTGACATACGATACGTCGGGCAGCACCCCCTTTTCCGACAAATCCTACGACAAGATATTCCCTGCTTTTTTACGTTAACAGTAATTTTTTGGGTAGAAAAACGCCTTAGAATCGTGGTTTTATCGGTTTCACGTTAAACGACAATTCTGTGCAAACAATAGGGGTACTTCCGGAAACATACCGGTTATCATTAAGTACGGCATTAACGGTCTCATTAAGACTGTCCTCGAAATCATTATCCAGACCCACATTATTCAATACAAATAATCTAATGATTTCGGGGCAGTTATACTTTTTCATTTTTGTGAAGAGATCAAACTTTGGGCTTTTATACAATAATGGATCATAATCAGGGCTTGCCAGGATTTCTTGATCGTATTCAAATAAGCATTCGCCATACAATCTATCCAATGTAGAATCTGTTATGTGCTTTGTCCCTTCAAGTATAGCAAGTTTAATCAACGCCAGACAAATAAGGTAGCATATGCAGCGCCTGTCTCTTTTTTTGTAAGCTTTTAGTCCCATATAGTAATTAAGGTTTTTTACTGCATTTTCCAGTGCCTTTTTATCTTCTGAAGTGTATATAAATGCGAAATCTCCGAAAAGCTTGTAACGGGCATCATCCCACAGCGTAAATGCTCTGTTAGCTGCAATTACAAGAAGGGTGCTGTCAGCAAAGAGATAATTATGGCTTATATACAGGTTTTCTATCTCTTTAAATAGCTTGACTGAGTATCTTCGATATGTGATTTCATTGGCGATAGCTTCAGCCTTTTTTATGGCGTCCTTGAATTCCTCATGTGAGTTTGCATTCCTGCTGCACCGAAAGAAGTATTCAAACCATAAGTCTTGTGGAATATATGCAGCGACTTCAGTTATGATTTGTATCTGCTTTCTGACATTGTTGCAATTCTTTTCGATAAGCCCGGTAATTACTATGTCGGCACTCTTTGGCGACGTCAGCAGAGCCTTGTATTCTTCGAGAGAAGTGAGTTCACAAAGTGCCGGTAATATGTATTCTTTCATATTATTATTCCTCCATTAGTTGATTGATTTTAATTTTTAATACCCGTGTTTCCTTACCGTTAATGCGGATACGATTATTTTTTGTGAGATTTGTCAATGGTTCATCGGTTTGTGCGTTTAGGAGAATTTGCATGGAGATAAGCGTCTGCTTGATCTCCTTGTCGCTTATTCTGCTTCCGTTTGGCAGTGACCTTCTAATTCTGGCAAAGAATTCCTTCTGCTGTGAAACAGTGAAGATCAGTTTTCTGCCATCGCTGAAAGCAGTAGCGTCCTCCAAACCGGTGGGAACCTCTATTTTTGAAAGATTGCTTCCTATGATATTGAATCGAGCAATATTCCCCTCGGATAGAATGTTATCGATTGTCAGAGAGATATAGAAGGGAAGCGAGCTTTCGTAGATATTCGCACACTGCAGCTTTGCAGTTTCATGCAGGTAACCCAGCATGCCGGCTTTGAGATTAGAAAGGTCGCTTTCTTCAACTCCTATCATTCCAAGAAAACCTGAAATGAAGTTGAAGAAGTTGAGTATCTGACAATGATTGTCAAATACCCTTGCATGGGGAATGTCGCTGTATGATTTCCTCAACTCATTCTTTGCATTTGAATAACCGTCAGGCAGACCTTTAATATCAAGAATGGTGCCGTCCTTCGCGATTATTTGTGACTGGAACCATTCCAAATAAGACAGGAAGAACTTCTCATTTTCTATTTTTCTATTTTCAAGGTTCTGGATCTGCTCAAAGTCTATCTCTCCTCGGATAAACTCTATGGGCAGCAGCCGAAGAATGCTTGAATGAACTGTCGTAAAGATCGACTCCGCCGTTACAACTGCCCATGCACCCGTTTCGGGGAGCTTTCCTGAAGCTGTGGCTTTTTCGGCACCAATATCCCCGAAGGTTCGGATAACAGCCTCAAGCTTCTCGGTCGTCTTGACAGAACATCTGCCGATTCCCGTGTGCTGGACATCATCTATAACGATAACACCGCCGAACACCGAGGACAACTTGTTTTGCAGTGCCGCCTCAGTAGACGTTGACAGGGCGATAAACCGACTCTCGTCATGGGCATCAAAGAATGCCTTAGAGATGGTAGTCTTACCGCAGCCGCTGTCACCCCATATATATGGCAGGACAGTTGGCTGACAGTTTCGCCGCTTCTCGGGGGGCAGTGCCTTTATTGTTTCCATTGACAAGCCTATGAGCTGTACCATGAGTAGAATAATGGATTTCTGGGACGGTGCACATCTGATGAAGCTTTCAAATGTCGTCTTCAGTTCTAATGCAGTATTCTCGTCGGGAATCCTTATAATATCTGTCAGTGGAATGCGGCTTCCTTTGTAGATGATGAACTTTCTGTCATAGGTCAATCCTTCTTCAAGATAATCGACAGAGGACGCCAGTCCGCATTTGGCGGAGGTCATAAACAAGTCATAAAGCCTTGAATAGTCCTTTTCAGTCATAAGACCATATTCCTGGAACATCATCAGCTTATTTCGGAAGCCTTGTATGTTCAGGTCTTCTTTCTCAAATCTTATAGGCGTACATTCATAACGTTCATTTATGATGTAGGCATCAACGATCTTTTTGGAAGATCGTTTGACCTTGCTATAAGTAACGAATTCCTTAATTGGGATCACAATGACTTTTGTAGACACAGGTCGTTCTCCTTCAATGGTAACCATAAAGCAATTGCTGCTTTCGATCAGGCACAACTCAGTATTGTGGTGTGCCAGCTTTTGGGCTAGGTTTTCAATGTACCCTTTTACTTGATCTGAAGATGGAATGTTTGTTGGAAATGAGATTGTCATTTCAATCAGCTCCTTTATAAATATTAGAGCATCGGGAACAGTACTGTTATTTTTCCGCGGGATTACCTTTGCTCTGATACCAATATACCATATAATTTGGAGTATGTCCCGAACTGAGAGTTCGGAACTAAAATAACGTAGAATAGGGGCTATATTGACTAATACATTTTTGAATAGTCAATAAAGCCCCTATTCTACGTTAAAATATGGTTTTATTAAATCCATAAATTTTTAGTTATGATTATGCGAATAGATTATGACTTCTTCTGCTTTTTTTTAGGTTTATCATAGGTCAAACGTGCTAAACCGTTTTTTTGCAGTATCTCATCAACTACGCCCAGGTCTTCTGTAAAATATTCTTCCAGAAATACTCTTTGCATGTAACCTTGTTTAGTATAAGGAAAATCGACTCTTGCTTTCCTAAGTAAATCCCTGCTAAATAAAGGCGGAAGGTGAAGACCCATACAAATTACATATGCTGTTCGAAGGGATATGTTATGGTTTTCTTCTTTTCGAATTTTTCGTATATAGTCTTCTGATAATCCCGTCAATTCCGATAAATCGTGATTTGATACCTCTTTATTATCATTGAATGTACCATTTTTCATGTAATGGTCAAGGGTGCCTGAAAAGGAGTTTGGTAATTTTCGCATTGTAGACATCAAGGAATCGCCTTCACACGCTAGTTTAGCAATGATTCCCTGTTCATTGTGCCCCTTTTTGTGTTCTGTAATTTCATCTTCAGATAAACCTATTTTTAGTAGGATCTTGTCAGTAAGTTCTTTGGACAGATAACATTGCCCATAAAACTCAAAGTAATGTATACTATCATCTAAATATTGCTTTTCAAATTGCATACAGCACTCGTCGGCATGGTTGCGTGCGTATTCCGTTAACTCATATTCAAGTTGTGGGCTTGAAGTCCTTTTTACATATTTGGGCTTATTTTGAACAACAACGCATTCAGCGAAAACATATTCTCTGTGATGAATAAGGGCTGCAAATTCTCTGTTTGTATCAAGTAGATTGAGGTATGATTTTTTATCTATTATAAAAGTCTGATTCATTTTCAGTGCGTTTCTGTTAAATGAGATCGGCGGTATTTGCTTTCCATTATGAAAGAGCAGAGTTCCTTCTGCTTCAAGAATACCGAGCTGGATAGCCCTGTCCTTTGCGGCATATTTTGAAACGCCAAATGTATCTGCTGTTCTACATATAGCGTGTTCTAAAATAGTTTCATGATTGAGTGATTCATATTCTGCCGTGGTAAAGCAGTAGGATGTAAGCACATCTAAAAAATCTTCTTTAGGCATCGTAATGTGAGCAGCCAGACTGTTTGCTTGCCATTCTGCCCACCAAATTGCTTTCTGTACTCCTGTCATACTATCGTTAAGCTGTCTGAACATAATATCACAAGATAATTCAGCAGGCTTATCGGCTAACAAGCAGAGGATTTTAAAAAAGTCTTTATGCAATAGCCAATGCACTAATTCATGAGCTACTGTATTATACAGGCTACCATAATCTTCCATAAAGTATCGGGTTCTGCTTATGAGAATAGTTCCTTCTGAAACTGATAGTGGTGCGGATATTTCCGGTCCTCCATCAATGCTTATTATATCATCTACTTCAGCCGATTTGAAATACATACGCCCGAATATGTTACTATCTTTGAAATCAACGATTATTTCTTTTAAATCCAGCGCTTGTATAAACTCCTTATATGGGAAGTTATAGTTTTCGGAGTAGTGTTGAGAGTAATAATTTACATATATGGTTTTGGCTAGATTTTCTAATTCATCAGGAGTTATTTCCGGAAGAAGATATGTATCCGTTATGCTTACAGATTTAAAGTCATTGCCATATAATTCAGTTATATCTATTTCTCCAATAATATTTAGATTGTCGACGAGTTCTGCTAAGAAATTCACAATAAATTTTCTGTTATCAATAGATAGCGTTTCCTTACCGTTTGTTTGATTTGATGCCTTATAAAGAATGTCTGCAGATAAACTTATTTCCATAGTGATTAGGTTGTCGATAATAGCACTCTTTTTAATTTTGCCATAAGGCGAACCTTGAACGAAGTCGCAATACTCCATAAAGTATGTTGCACCATTTTTATATAGGGCTCTTATTCCGCGAGATCCGTTAATTGTTAGATAATCTATGTAAGATAGTTTATTACATCTGACCGAATGAACGTCAATATTCTCCAATTTTAAAAAATGATAACCGTATTTCTGACGATATGATTCATCTACTCTAAATAGGTAGGAATTTGATGAATTAATATAATCAGTGCCAATATATCCGTTATGGGCACAGTAATATTCTATTGCATCATAAATCGGGTTGTATAAATTTTCCTGAACATAGCTTTCAAGACTATCATAAGCCATTATGAAGCCCTCCTTCGAACAAATTTTATGGTATAGATATTGCTGTTCTGTTAAGGCAATTATATCATAATACGTTAAAATTCGCAAGTCAATTATGTTCAGTCAAACCGTCTGTTGCAAGAATGGCTTGGCAAAATAATCTGAACCGGAAGAAGGTAAGGGATTTCAAAAAATATAATAGGGCAAAAAATCAACGGCAGCAAGGACACACATCCTTACCGCCGCTGATTTCATTTTACATAGCTTACATCCAACCCATTCAGCCGGCCGCCTCATCCTTGCTATCCCCCGAATCCATCACCGCCATAAAACCTTCACCAAACGCCTTAGCCCTTGCAGCCTCCTCAGGCGAAAGCACGTCTACCGCTTCAAAGCTGTAAACAGAATAAGGCTGTCCCGCCTTGTTGGTCGTCTTATCCAGAGTGATCCTTGTAACCACCCCCGAAACAGGCAGCATTCTTCCGATAAGCCTTGTAAGATACCGCTGGAAAATCACCTTGCTTGAAACGGGAATACGCACAATAATAGGCATAATATTCCCGGGACGAAGCATAACAAGTGCCACCGATTCCTTGCAGGCTTTGGCGTTGGACTCGCCGTTCCTTGACCCGAAATCATTGAACGGACAATGACAACAAGCCTTTCCGTCAAAGGAAACAAGACTGTCCTTGCTGTAACAGGTCGGCGGTGTACCTTCCACAGGGTCTGGCGTTTCCCAATATGCTCTTGGCATGGTATAGTCAAGGATAATGCCGCTGATTGACTTTTCAATTTCATCGCCTGCAATTCCCGGTACAGTAAATACGGTAGAACCTCCCGAAGGTGCCTTTACCGTGTCAAACAGCTGAAACGACAGTGGCTGATTTTTAAGATTCTGCTTAATGATGTCAATAGTGTTGTCTTTCAGGGCAATATATCCCTGATCTGCAATTAAAGTGTTTTCGTTCATAGCTTCAATTTTCCTTTCGTGAGTTATAGATTCAACTTTGCTGTTCAAACGACTTTTAAGCTGTTCCGTGTTCATAGTCACACCGCCTTTACGGAGAATTTACGGAATGAAATTCTGTTTGCATATTCTTTGAAAAGCTCAGGATAATTTGCTTTCAGAGCTTTGGTATCAAGACGTTCCTGAGATACGCTTTTCCATGATATAACTCTGTCACCAAAAGTTCCAACCTCGTTATTGCCCAGCATATCCTTCAAAAGATTTTCGGCTTTTTGCTTTCGCTCGGTTATTTCGGACAGCTGTTCACAGGCGGCGTCGTATTCCTTTATAATTGTATCTGCACTTTCGGGGAGAACGATTTGTGTTCCGGATACACTTTCGGGAAATCTGTCCGAAAGAAACTTTGCCGATGCGTCCGAGCCGTCAAGGGCTGGGGGAGTATTGCTTTTGATATGCTCCCAGAAGTCCGATTCAAGGCGGATAATCATAGCGATCAGCTCATCATCACGCTCAATGAATTTCCACTTGAATGTGTTCCCGCCGATAAGTACGGCGATGTATGTACCCTTGTAACCCGTCACCGCCATATAGTGCTGTATCTGAAGCATATATTCGGCGGGGATAGAGTTTTCCCATTCGCTTGCCTTGTATGCAGAAGCTGTCTTTGCTTCAAATATGCAAGTGCCGAAATCCGGGTGTTTGCAAATACCGTCAAGATTTGCCTGCATAAAGGGATATTCTTCGCTTTGAAGAAGCTGCTTGACCTGATTCACTTCAATCCCTGTTCGCTTGGTAAACTCCGAACACACTACACTTTCAAGCATTGTTCCCCAATATGCAGCTTCACCCGCTTCCTGATAAGGCAGCTGACCTGTCTTTTCCATCCACAGCTCAACGGGTGACTTATACTTGTTGATACCGCAGACAACAGAAGCATCTGAACCGCCGATTCCTGTTTTGCGATATTCAAGCCACTCTTCGTAGGACAGATTTTCTGTGTTTACTACTATCTTTGCCATTGTTTCATCTCCTTTGATTTTCGTTGTTTCAGCAAAACAGCAGGGTTCCCCAAAATGGGAAACCCTGCCGTTTTTGTATTATGAACTATCTGCCGAAACATCGTCCGAAGTGTTTTCGTCAGGCTTTTCTTCGCTGCCGCTTTTGAAGTCTGCAATAGCCTTTGTGACCTCATAAGCTAATGACAGGGACAGCAGCACTGCTTCAATGACCTTTTCTTTGGACATAATTGATCACTCCTTTCATCTATATAGGTAGAATATATAACTGAAAGGGTGGGTAATTCGATTTAGCAAATTCCTATAAACTATTGCAAACTGTCGCACTTCCGTCAAACGTTATTTGTCAGCAGCAAGAATTTCAATTTCTATGTTCCAACAGACCATATTTCCCGATTTTTATGATATTTTTTGTGGAAATTGAGGAAAAATCTCTAATGCTAATTTCAGCAAAAAAATCAAAATGTGTGCATGCTTTTCGGAAACAGAAAATACCTGTCACAGCGTTTTACATTTGCAACAGCTTGCGACAGATAACAACAATTGATTAAGAAAAAGGGGCTTTTTGAGCGTTTCCACGCCCATTTTTCGGGAAAAAAAGAGTTATTTTCGAAAAAATTTTCAATTATTTTTGCGAAAGGAAGTTTAAAAATGCTTACAGATTACACAGATTATCTTACTCCTTATGAAGCAGCAGATGAATTTGGAATTTCACTTACAACGGTTTACAATCTGCTCCGTGCAAAAAAGATTCCGGGATTCAAGATAGGCAAAAGCTGGCGGATCCCTAAGGACGCTATGGAGAGTTTTATTTATGGGAATGATACGATTTATCATGATCGATGAAATAAGGAAATGCCTTTTCTCTAAAATACCCCTTGCATTTTCCCTTCGTCTATGTTACAATATAGTATATCAATAGTCTGAACGGAGATGATTACATTGGAAAGACTTAACATTGCCGGTTACTGTCGAATCTCGGTAGACGAGGAGCTTGACAGGGATAACACATCTATCGAAAACCAGAAAGCCATTATCGAGGACTATGTCCGCACAAAATTCCCCGAAGCGCAGCTTACATTCTACGCCGACAGAGATCGCTCGGGCTACACCTTTGAGCAGCGTGAATCCTATCAGAAAATGCGCCGCAAGCTGCTGCGTGGAGAGCATCATATACTTGTAGTCAAGGATTTCAGCCGTTTCTCACGCCGAAACAGCAAGGGGCTTGTTGAGCTTGAAGATCTTCGTGACAGCGGGGTTCGCATTATCGCTATCGGTGACGGTATCGATTATCCCACCTGTGACGATTGGGTGCAGATACAGTTTCGCTTTCTCATAAACGAAATGCCTGTTACCGATGCCAGCAAGAAGGTGAAAAGCGTTATCCAAAACCGCCAGCGGGAAGGAAAATGGCTGTGTGCTGTGCCCTATGGATACCGTCTGACAAACGGGAAAAATCCGACCATTGAGGTGGAAGAGGAATGTGCCGAGGTTGTCCGCAAAATATTTCAGATGTATGCAGACGGGAACGGTTACCGAAAGATTGCAAACCATCTCACAGACTGCCATATCCCCACGCCCAGAATGCACGATGAACAGCGCCGCATTGCCGAGGGCGAAGAGGTAAGATCCCGTGCAAAGGCAGAGTGGAGCATTGTTTCCGTGTCGGAAATACTGCGAAACGATTTTTACATCGGAACATTCAGACAGGCAAAATACAAACGCCGCAAGATAAACGGTGCCGATTTCAAGACAGATGAAAGTGAGCATATCATATTTGAAAATCACCACAAGCCTATTGTTGACTACCGACTGTTCAGCACGGTACAGAAGCAGCTTGAAAGCCGCACGGAGGGGCATTACCGCGGAATAAAGAAGTATGACAACGTGTATTCGGGATTTATCTTCTGTGGGGACTGCGGTGCGCCTATGTTCTCCATAAGCAATCCCAAGCGTGACCCCGCATACATCTGCGGAAGCTACCACAGGCGGGGTTTGCAGGGGTGTACATCTCACCATACAAAGTGCAATGTGCTTGATGAAGCGTTAAAATCGTACATCAAAATGGTGCGGGATAACTCCTGTGAGATGATAGCAAAGCTTGATGAAGCCTTGAAGGAAGAAAAGGTTGAAACCGTTCAGACGAAATCGACTATTGAGATACTTCGTGACAGAATCGAAGATGCGAAAAATGAAATGAAGCTGCTTGCAAGGCAGAAAATAAAGGAGATCGCCCGCAATCCTGAAAATGAGGCACTTTACGATGAAACCTACGGCGAGATGCTTGACGACCTTGCAAAGCAGATAGATTCCCTTGAAAGCCAGATTCAGCTTATTGCCGAAAAGCAGAGTGCAACAGTACGCATAAACCGTACCGCCAAGACAGCTATCGACATTTTCAACGACATCATAGAAAAGGATTCCCTCAGCCGTTCCGACCTTGAAATGATAATCGAAAAGATACTTGTTTTTGAGGACAGGATAGAAATAACCCTAAAGCCCAATATTGACGCACTTTTACGGCTTGAACCCGAGAAAGGGCTTACTGCAAATTTTAATTGTGACACGGTTAATATCCAACAGACGGTCACCCAAAAAAGTCCCAACAAAAGGGACAAGGTTATCCGTGTCAATGTGTTCAGTAAGGGCGACCCCTTAGAGATTTACACAAGCAGCGACGGCGAGGTAATTTTCAAAAAGTATTCAGCCATAAACGAAATGGCAGGTTCGGCGGCACAGGTGGCAGAAGTCGTGACCAAACTTGCAAACTGTCCCACGGTGGTGTTTGACAGAGATCACGTGGTTGCAGTTGCTGGCGTTCAGAAGAAGGAGTTCAACGAGCGGCGAATTTCTCACGGTCTGGAGGAATATCTCGAAAGCCGCAAGAACTACGTCTGCACATCTCCCGACGATGAAAAGGTGTTCCCCGTTGAGGGAATCGACCGTCCCGCTATTGCATGCACGCCTATACTTTCCTCGGGAGATGTAACGGGTGCGGTGGCATTCCTCGCTCCCTCGGGCGGCGCAACTGCAAATGAGGTTCAGAAAAATCTCATTCAGGCGGCGGCGCAGTTCCTAGGTAAGCAGATAGAAGAATAATTTCCCGAAAAAATTTGTCCCCTTGACAGCTTTATTTGACTGTCAAGGGGACATTCATTATATCATCTTTATAACCTTAGCGGGGCAGGCAGCAGCGCATTTTCCGCAGCCTGTGCATTTGTCCTGATCTATCTCAGCAAGGTTGTTTTCAACGTGAATAGCGTCAAATTCGCACTTTTTCTCGCAAATTTTGCAGCCGATACAGCCGTTTTTGCAGACTGCTCTTACCACCTTTCCCATATCGTGTGAGGAACAGCTTACAACGTGCAGATCATTTCCCATATTTTTTATAGCAATAAGCTGATTGGGACACTCCTTGACGCAAAGTCCGCAGGCAACGCAGATTTGGGGATTTACCGCCGCCAAACCGTCCGCAATGCAAATAGCATTTTCTGGACAGACCTTAGCACAGTCCCCAAGACCGATACAGCCGTAAACACATTCGCCCGAACCGCCGTAGAAACGCTTTGCAGCCTTGCAGGTCTGTTCACCTTCAAACTGCATTTTCGTTTTAGTCGCCGAACAGTTTCCCGAACAGCGGACATATGCCGTCTGCGGAGCATTTTCCATAACGGAGGTACCGAGAATTTCGGCTATTTTCTCCGCAGATTTCGCTCCGCCGGGCTTGCAAAGGTTAGTTGCAACGCCGTTTATGACCACTGCATTTGCATAGTCCGCACAGCCGCTGTAACCGCAGGCACCGCAGTTTACCTGGGGCAGAGCATCATTTACCGCCTGAATGCGTTCATCTGTCTTGACCTCGAAAAGCTTTGAAACAACGGTAAGCAGTATTCCCGCCGCACAGCCCAAAGCCGCAAAAATCAGCACGGGAAGTATGTATGCTTCAAACATAAGGTTTTTTCCTTTCTGTGGATTTTTTTCAATACATAAATATCGTTATCAGCCGAAAAGTCCCTCAACAAGTCCCGCAAAGCTCATAAAGCTGACAGAAACGATGGACGCCGCAATAAGAGTTGCGGGAACGCCCTTAAAGGTTTCGGGAACGTCCGCATTTTCCACCCTTGAACGGACTCCGCTGAACAGCACCAGAGCAATTGTAAAGCCAAGTCCCGCACCAAGCGCATTCACAAGAGATTCTGCAAATGTGTACTCGCTGTCGATGTTCAGGATAGTAACGCCCAGCACGGCACAGTTTGTGGTAATAAGCGGCAGGAACACGCCCAGCGACTTGTAAAGTGCGGGCATTTTCTTCTTCATTATTATCTCAACCAGCTGAACGAACAGCGCAATTATAAGGATAAATGCAATTGTTCTGAGATAGGAAAGTCCCATGGGAGCAAGCAGAAGCGTGTAAACGGGAAATGTGCAAAGCGTTGCGCAAATCATTACGAAGGTAACTGCCATTCCCATTCCCACGGAGCTGTCCAGCTTTTTGGAAACGCCCAAAAACGGGCATATTCCCATAAATTTTGAAAGAACGAAGTTATCCGTCAGCATTGCACTGAGCAAAATAATTAGCATACTTTTTATCATTTATTCTGACAACCTCCGTTCTCGGAAAATGAGGAGCAGTTTACCGAATTTGGACAGCCCGCACAGCCCACAGACTGCGGCGGCTTTCTGTTGGCAAGCTTGTTGACAAGGGCAATAATGCAGCCCAGCACGAAAAATCCGCCTGCGGGCATTATGAAGATAGTCATAGGTGTGCCGAAGGGAATTTCAAATCCCATCCAGCTGCCCATTCCGAAAATTTCTCTTACAGAACCCATTAAAAACAGTGCAAGAGTAAAGCCCAGACCCATTCCCAGACCGTCAAGGATAGACGGGAGAAGCTTATTTTTGGACGCAAACGCTTCCGCACGTCCCAGAATAATGCAGTTTACGGTAATAAGCGAAAGGAAGAGTCCCAGACTGTCGTAAAGCTCGGGAAGATAGCCCTTCATCAGAAACTCGATAAGCGTTACAAAGCTTGCAATAACAACGATAAAGCAGGGCAGACGCACCGCCTTTGGGATAACATTTTTCAGCAGGGAAATGACCGCATTGGAGCAGACCAGCACGAAGGTGGTCGCAAGTCCCATTCCCAAGCCGTTTTCTGCCATTGTGGTGACCGCCAGGGTGGGACACATTCCCAGCAGCGTCACAAGTGTGGGATTTTCCTTGATTATGCCTTTGGTAAATTCGTGAAGATTTCCGTTTTGCTCGCTCATACTGCGTCATCTCCTTTCAGTTCAAGATATGCCGTTACGGCGGTTTTTACGGCGGACTGTATTCCCTTTGAGGAGAATGTTGCGCCCGTGATAACGTCCGCTTCAAAGTCGGGAGATGCTATTCCCGTGAATTTACTGAGATATTCGGGGGCGGCGGCTCTTGTTCCCAAACCGGGAGTTTCCCCGATAGACAGCACACTTATCCCGCAGACAGCACCGCTTTCGTCAAACCCTATAAGCAGATGCAGACCGCCCTTGCTGTAACCGTCGGCGGTTATTTCAAAGGAAACATTTCCGCTGTTGTCGGAGATAATTGAGGTAACGCCGTCGAAGGTTTTCACCGTTCCGTCCTCATTCATCTGCATGGAAAATCCGTCGGAAGTTCCGTAAATTTCCGTAAGTCCCGCAGACAGCTTGTCGGTGATGATACCCGTTGTGTCAACGTAAGTGAGATTGTAAACAAACGCCAAAAGTGCAGAGGAAATAACGCAGATAAGCGTCAGCACCAGCGGGGGCATTATCTTTTCTTTAAGGCTCATTTGCGTCCCTCCTTTTCGGGAAATTTTCCGCCAAGGGGACGAATTTCCGTCAGCCTGTCAATGTACGGCGTGAGGATATTCATCAGCAGAATGGAGAAGGAAACGCCCTCGGGATAGTTTCCGTAGTTTCTGATAAGGAAGGTGAGCAGTCCGCAGCCGATGCCGAAGACAAGCTTGCCCCGTCCAGTAATGGGCGTGGTTGCGTAATCTGTTGCCATAAAGAATGCGCCCAGCATAAGTCCGCCCGAAAGCAGCTGATAGGGGACATCTCCACCCGTCAGGAAGGTAAGCAGGGCAACAGTTCCCAGAAATGCTGCGGGAGCGTGCAGAGTTATGGTTCGTGTGCAAATGAGATATATCCCGCCGATAATAAGTGCAGCCGCAGAGGTTTCGCCGATACAGCCGCCGACGTTTCCCAGAAACAGCTCCATATATGAAGCATTTCCCGAAACAAGGGGAGTTGCGCCCGTTACAATGTCCGCACCGTTTCGATAGTAAAAGGGCTGACACCAGGTAGTCATCTGCCCCGTAAAGGACAGCATAAGCACTATTCTTCCCACGATAGCAGGGTTTGCAAAGTTCTGTCCCAGACCGCCGAAAAGCTGCTTTGTCACAACTATTGCCACGAAAGAGCCTACAACGCCGTAGAGCGGGTTAATTGTTGCGGGGAGATTCATTCCCAAAAGCAGTCCCGTAACTACTGCGGACAGGTCGGAAATCGTCTGCGGACGCTTCATTATCCGCCTTGCCAAAAACTCGAACAAAACGCAGGAAACCACGCAAACAGCCAGGTTTACCGCCGCCATATACCCGAAAATATAGATTCCGACAGCACAGGCAGGCAGCAGCGCAATTATAACATTCAGCATCACCCTTTGCGTACTGATATTGTCGTGCAGATGGGGTGACGGTGAAACCTTTAAACCGTTCATTGGGCAGAACCTCCTTATTTCTTAGGCTTGGGCAGAAGTGCCTTAGCCAGCTGATTTTTTTCCGCCAAATGACGGTTTGCGGGGCAGACATAGGAGCAGCAGCCACAGTTCATACAAAGGTTTACCTTCAGCCTTGCAAGCTCTGCACCGTCCCGACGGTCATATGCCTGTTCAAGGAGCGTTGGCATAAGGTTCAGGGGACAGGCTCTTATGCAGCGTCCGCAGCGGATACAAGCGGTAGTTTCGGGGGTTTTCACGTCCTTGAACGCCAGAACAGCGTTGTTCACCTTAGTTACTGCCTGTTCCGTATCATAAAGCGGAAATCCCATCATAGGACCGCCGTAAAGCACCTTTCCGGGGTTTTCGGCACCGCAGAATTCGAGCAGTTCGGAAACCGCCGTGCCTATGGGGACGATGTAATTTCCCTGATTTTTCGTGGCAGCGTTTCCGTCAAGAGTGAGCCGCTTTTCCGTCAGGGGCATACCCGTTTCCAGATAGCGGCTGATAAATCCCACGGTGGAAACGTTCATCACCACAACGCCCTGATTTGACGGCAGCTCGCCCTCCGCAACTATCCTTCCCGTGCAGGAATGGATAAGCACCTTTTCCGCTCCCTGCGGGTATGAGGAGGGGAGTGTCACCACCGAAACGCCCTTCATATCCGCCGTTTTTTCGGTCATAAGCTTGATGGCGGCAGGCTTGTTTTCCTCAATGCCTATCTTGCACATGGGGATATTCATAAGCTCCGTGATTTTCGCAATTCCGTCGATAACATCATCGGGATTTTCCATAAACTCACGGTAATCGGAGGTTATGTACGGTTCACATTCCGCGCCGTTTATGACAAGAGTGTCAATGGGAGTTTTCACGGGGTCGTAGCGAAGCTTGATATGTGTGGGAAATCCCGCACCGCCCAGACCGACGCAGCCGCTTTCTCTTACGGCATTTACAAAGTCCTCTCTGCCGCTCACAACAGGGGGCTTTACGTCGGGAGATATGCGGTTTTCGCCGTCGGGTTCGATGATAACAGCCTTGCAGCGGGTACCGTTCGGCAGAAGATAATCGGTAACATCGGCAACAGTTCCCGAGGTAGGGCTGTGGACGGGTGCGGACATAAAAGCGTCCGAATCGCCTATTTTCTGTCCCTTGTCAACAGTATCGCCCTTTTTGACCAGCGGCGTGCAGGGCGCGCCCATTGCCTGTGACATTAAAACTGTCAGGCGTTTGGGCATGGGAAACTGCTTTGTTTCGCAGTTTTCTGTATTTTTATGATGCTTGACGTGTATACCGTTAAGCCTTCTCAATATTAAAACCTCCAATCGGGGAAATTATATCAAAGTGGAAAGTGAAAAGTGGAATTATTGCATGGGGCGATAATTCTCAGTATGCACCTTTTACTCATTTATTAAACAGGTTAGTTTTTGTAAGTCTTTCAAGGATAGTTCCCGTGCAAAAGCCTGTGACAACTGCGGCGGGCAGCAGGAATATCCCGTAATACAGCACTCGGACGGTGCCCATTATAACGCAGGCTGCGGCAAGCTGTCCCACAATATGCGCAGCGGCGGCGAGAACGGAAACTGTCCTCACATTCAGCCTTTTTCGGGAGATAAGCATAGCCGTCACAACAAACGCCGCCATTCCCCCGCAAAGGGACATTACCCCCGAAACTGCGCCCCTTGTCAGCGATACAAAGCCCGACCGCAGCAGGGACATTGCAAAGCCTTCCTTTAAACTGTATTTCATAAGTACCGCACATATGACCGTATTTGCCAGTCCCAGCCGAAGTCCCGGCACGGGCATTACAGCGGACAGCAGGCTGTCCAGCCACGACAGCGCAATGCAAAGTGCCAGCGAAATTCCGATAAACGCCGTCTTTCGGGAAATATCTTTATTCATCGGCACTCACCACATACACGGCGACTTTGTTGGGCAGACATACCGCCGTCTGATATTCGGCAGTCACAAGCCCCGTTTTGACGCAAATTTTGTCGGGACAATCGGAGCTTTTCACCCGAACACCGCCGTTTTCGACGGCAAAAACCATTCCCTCCGCACCGCTGACGGTAAACTCTCCCGCCTGTGCCAGAAGGCGTTTTTCGGCGATCTGTCCGTCTATTTCAATAACTGCATATCCGCCTGACAAATTCCGTGTAGAAAAAAGTGTCCCAAATATCAGAAAAAAACAAGCAGCGGAAAAGAGTGCGCAGAATATTGCTCCTTTTTTTGTGAAAAAATGTTTATCCTTCATTTTCAGACCTTTCGGTAAAGCCGTCGGAAACGGAGATAATTTCCGCATTTCCCGCCGAAATAATTTCGCCGCCTTCGGATATGACAATAAGCGCAAAATCCCCGTCAAAGCGGGAGTTCAGCTTGTCGGCATATTCGGAGATACGCCCCGTTCCGCCTATATAAATAAGTGTGGACGCAATGTCGGAAAGTGCGCCGCAGCCCTGATTTGCGGGCAGTACAACGGTTGCGGAGGCAATGTCCGTTTCGGCTGGACGTCCCGTATTCATGTCGAAAATGTGGGAATATTTTTTGCCGTCCGCTTCAAAATATCTTTCATAACCGCCCGCCGTGGAGATGAAGCTGTCCCCCGTTTCAAACAGGCATGCTTCGCCCTCTCCAAAAGGATTCCGCACGGCAGCAGTGAATATTTTGTCCGACGATTTTGAATAGACCAAAGCGGAAGAACCCGCACTTATTTTCCCCTCGGAAACGCTGTTTTTTTCGAGTATCTCCAATGCCTTGTCGCAGAAAAATCCCTTTGCGGCGGCACCGAAATCAAGGAGAACACCCTTTGAAACGTCCTCGGGAACAGCGTCTGCAGTGCGCACAAAGCTCAGTCCCTCCGCAATTTCATCATCGGACGGGACACGTGGGCTGTTCGATGAAACGTCCCACAAAAGCGTCACCGAACCGCAGTAGGGCGTAACGCCGTTTCCCAGAAGCTCGGCGGCATTTGCATATTCAAGGCAAATGCCCGAAATAAGGGCGTTTTCCAAACGTTCTCCCCCGTTAAATCGGGCAACGGCGGAATCGTCCTTATAGGGAGATAACTCCGCATCAAGGCTTTCGCAGACGGTTTTCAGCTGTGAAACAGCGTCGGCATTTTCGGCGGTGATTTCAGCACTTATATATGTGTCAAACCCGAAAAAACCCGCTCTTTGCGTGGTTTCCGTCCTTGAACAGGAACATAAAAATACTGCGCAGACCGCAGCGGCAATTACTTTTTTCATTTAAAAAGGGGTCTGACACCGAAAAACGCCCTTAGAAAAGCATTTCTGCGAATGACAAACCCCGCTCCTTTGCGAATTTACTATTATATTTTATCACGTTAATTTTCATATGTCAAGTGAAAATTTTTCTATTGCATGGAAACAATTTTTTCAACATAACGGTGCATTTCTTCCTTTGATGTGACTGAATGTGTGCCGCTTATAATTTCCTGCTTTTTGCTTTCGGGCAGCAGGGCAAATTTCTCCATAGCCTTCGGGTTCATGGCAAGGGCAATTCCAAAGCCCATGGGCAGCTCTGTATTTTTCAAAATAAAACGCCTCCTTTGCGGTATTAATACTAAACACTCGTTAATCACGGGAATCTCTCGTCACAAAAACCATATATGCAAGTTTTTCGTGACGATTTCTTCTCCGTGATTTAAACGGTGTTTTGTATAATAATATTACCCGCAAAGAAGGCGTAATATTCAATCCTCGTAAAGGTCGCCGCTGTTTTCCTTGTTAAGAGTGCCGTCCAGTTCTATCATCATAAATTTTGTCAGCTCCTTGACAACGGGACGGTGCCTTGTGCCTTTTGGTACAATGATAAATTCGCCCGACTTTACGGGGATAAGTCCCTCGTCCGTTTCAAGGCAGAATTCACCCTCGATTACGAAAAACATCTCGTCCGAATGCTCGTGAACGTGGAAATCAAGCGTCCTGTTCTCAACATTTACAACGCTGATAACATTGCCGTTCAAACGTCCTATTTTCTCGTAAACATACAGCTTTTCAACGGCGTTTACTTCGTTTAAGAGGTTTATGGGTTTCATAAAAATCATCTCCTGTATAAATGATTAAGCGGCCCGCTGCCCTTGCCCAGATCAAGCCCGTAAGCAATAGCCCCCGCCACATAATCCTTGGCTTTTTTTACGCTGTCACGCAGAGAATATCCCAGCGCAAGATTGCAGGCAATAGCAGAGGACAGCGTGCAGCCCGTCCCGTGGGTGTTGGGGTTGTCAATATGAACGCCGCCGAAAATCTCGGAAACTTCGCCCTTTTCAAACAGAATATCGTCCGCAGTATCGGATAAATGTCCGCCCTTTACAAGCACCGAACAGCCGAATTTTTTGCTGATAACAATGCCCGCCCTTTCCATTTCTGAGCGGTTTGAAATGCTCATTCCGCTGAGAATTTCCGCTTCGGGAATGTTTGGCGTTATTAATTCAGCCAAATGAAACAGCCGCTCCGTCAATGCCTTTTCCGCGGATTTTTCCAGCAGGGGAGAACCGCTTGTTGCTACCATTACCGTGTCGCAGACAATATGCGGGGGCTTGTACTCGGACAGAATTTCCGCTGTGGCATTGATTATCTCCTCGGAAAAAACCATTCCTATCTTTACCGAATCGGGGAAAATATCCTCGAAAACCGCCTTTGCCTGTGCCTTAACAAATTCCCCCGAAACGCTGCTTACGCCGAAAACGCCTGTGGTGTTTTGTGCGGTAAGGGCGGTTATAACGCTCATTCCGTAAACACCGTGGGCGGCGGCGGTCTTTAGATCTGCCTGAATACCCGCTCCGCCCGAGCTGTCAGAGCCTGCAATTGTGAGAAACTTTTTCATTTTGCGCACACCTCGTTTTTAATGGATTACGTTCAATTATTATCATCAGTTTTCACGACCAATTACCGCAGCAACAAGCCTCTGAATGCTGCTTCCGGGACGCAGCACCTTCATTGCTTCTTCGGGGGAATACCAAGCTGCGCTGTCCACCTCGCAGGAGGGTTTAAGCTCAGTTTTTTTCACGTTCACACGAAAGCCAAGCATAAGCATACCTTTTTTCTCATACCAGCTGCTATGGATAAATTCCACGCTTTCGGGGACAAGACCTATCTCCTCCGTGACCTCTCTTGCAGCGGATTCTTCGGCAGTTTCGCCGCATTTTATATGTCCCGCAACGCCTACGCAATATTCCGTTGAAACATATCCCTGACGGATAAGAGCGATCTCGCCGAACTCGTTCACAACGGCGGCAAGTATGCAGGTATAAAAGCCGTCAAACCAGGGGCGGCTGCATTTTTCGCAGAAGGGTATCAAACCCTCGTCGCCAATATTTTTATCAATAAGCCGTTCTCCGCAGTCGGGGCAGTAGGTGTATCTCATAAAATTTCCTCCATTCTATGGTATATTATACCGCATTTTCGGGGGATTGTAAAGTATGTTTATTCGCTGTAAATCTTAGTGATTATCATATCCATAGGCAGTTCCTTGACGGAAATATCCCTAAACTCAGCATATCCCGTAAGCGTCCTCAAAAACTCCGCAATAGGCATTTCCGAAGTATCAACTTCAAGGGAAATGTCAAGCTCATTCTCCCGCCCGATAATTTTTGCGCCGTTTATTTCGTCGCCGTCAAAGGGTCTTGTAAGGAAAATATCAACGATTTTCTTGCTGCCCAGAACATTTCTGAGGCTTGTCAGGCTGTCGTCAAAGACCTTTTTTCCGTGGTTGATGATGATTACATTGTCTGCCAGCTGCTCCACGTCCTCAAGGTCGTGAGTGGTGAGGATAAAGGTTGTCCCCGAACGGTTCATTTCTCCCACAACCTCACGAATTTTGTTCTTTGCAATAACGTCCAGACCGATTGTGGGCTCGTCCAAAAACACTATCTCGGGACGGTGCAGCATTGCCATAATAAACTCGCACTTCATTCGTTCGCCCAAAGAAAGCACTCTCGTTGGCTTGTGAATGACCTCGCCCACATCAAAAAGCTCGGTCATTTCGTCCAGACGGGACTTGTAATTCTCGTCGGAAATGCCGTAAATAGCCTTGTTCATAGCAAAGCTGTCAATGGGCGGGATATCCCAGATAAGCTGAGATTTCTGCCCGAAAACAGCACCTATCTTTTGAACATATTTTGCTCTGTCCCGTGCGGGAGAATATCCCAAAACGTCAATGCTGCCGCTTGTGGGAAACAGCGCACCGCAAAGCATTTTAATGGTAGTGGATTTTCCCGCACCGTTGGGTCCCAGAATTCCGCAGATACTGCCTTTTTCGATATCAAATGAAATACCGTCAACGGCGTTCACAACTACCTTTTCACGCTTGAAAAAGCTTTTGACAGTTTCCGAAAAGCCACTGCCCCGCTTGTATGTCAAATAGGATTTTACTAAGTTTTCGACCTTAATTGCCGTCATTTTAACCTCCCACGCCCTCGTAAAGCTTTATCATTCTGTCATACAGCCATATGCCGAACAGGAAAAACAGCAGACAGGGCAGCACCGATATTAACGCACCTGTGTCAAGCCGTCCCAGAAGTGCCGATGCGGGGAAAAATCCCACGCAAGCCACGGGAATTATTATGGAAGATAGTGCCTGTATGCCCCTCGGAAATATTTCAAGGGGATATTTTCCGAATTCCTTAATGCTGTCAAATATTTCGGGAATACGTGAGTTTCCCACCCATTTGAAGCTGATTGCCGCCATAATAAGGTCAAGCCCGCACATTACCGACGCACCCGACGCAAACAGCAGCAGAAACAGCGGTATGCTTTCCGCCCTGCACATTCCCGTTTTTGCGGCGGATATTATGGTCGTAACAAGACCGCCGAAAAACAGTCCAATACTGCCCGTATCAAAATTCGCCGCAGCAATGAAAAACAGCGGTGGCAGGGGCTTTAACAGCACCGTTTCAAAGCTGCCCGACTGAATGTTGTCCATAGTCGTCCAAAGAATGCCCCCGCAAAACATTGCCGAAGCCCCCGATGACATGGAAAACACCGACTGAATCAGCAGCACCTCCCACATATCCCAGCGGGGAAATTCCGCACCGTTTGCATAAATAAGCACCGTCACCAGCGGAAAGATTATGTTTGACAGCAGCGTTATAAAGTTCCCGAGAATAAAGTCCGCACGGTACGCCGCCGCCTTTGAAAACGCCGTGTGCAGACAGGTCAGATAGATTTTTATGTATCTCATGTTTATGCTCCAACCGCTGTAAATTTCTTTATGGAAGAACGGTAAACTATCTCACTGACAACAGCCGCCAACAGCACCGCCAACGCCTGACATAACACCGCCTGCGGTACGGTCAGACCCATTTCACCGATAGAATCGCTGCCCGTCCAGACCATAGCGGTTATGTAGTTTGTGTACTGAAAGGGCAGAAACATCATTATCCGCTGAATAATTGCGGGGAAAAAGCTGAGAGGTATCAGCACACCCGAAAAGATATTTCCCAGCAGCTGATAAACTATCCGAATGCCGTTTGCCTGTACAAAATAAAACGCCGTCATTCCGATGGTGTAATTCACATAGAAATTCATCAGAAACGCAAGGGCAACCGAAAGCACCGTCCAGCCGACCTTTTCGGGGATAATGTCTATCCGAAAAACAAACAAAAATATCAGAAAACAGGGCAAAAATTCAAAGACAAATCCCAGAACTCTGTGACCTATCTTCTGCGAAAGGGCGAAAAATCTGTGGTGCATGGGGCGGAGGGTGAAGGTGAGAAATTTTCCCGTCCGCACCAGCATTTGCAGATTCCAATCCGCAAAATCCATGGTGAGATAGCCGATAAGTGCAGTCACGCCGAAGTAGCGGATAGTCTGAGAAAGCTCCATTCCTCCGAGTGTCCCGCTGCCGCCGTAAACCACCGTCCAGATGAAATACTGAACTATGAAATAAACGGGTCCAACGAATGCCGAAACAAGGGAGTGACTGCGGTAGGCACTCCATTCCTTATAGGTCACGAATGCCACCGCTTTGCACATTTCCAGCTTGTGTTTAAAAAATCCTATCATATAAGCCCCGACCATATAATGTTCTGAACATTGTAAAGAGGCTCTGCCGACCAGCCGTTTGCGCCCTCGTCAAAGGGAACAAACCACGCCGCCACCAGCTCTTCCTTCAGGTCAATGTCAAGGGAGCAAGCACCTGCACCTTCGTGCATAATAGTTCCTTCGGAATAGGAATATGCCTGTCCCTGACGCATATCAAATCCAACTCCGTAAAGACGGTTCGGCTCCTGTGCAGTCCAGCAATAGTCGGGAACTCCGCTCAGCTGAACGGTGCTCATCTTTTCCACAGCCTTTCTGCCCAGAATTCTTGCGCCGTCAAAGCGTCCGCCGTAAATAAAGGCGTTTCCGTAGCGGACAAGGTCGTATGCGGTGGAGCAAAGTCCGCCTGCGGTGTTGGGGATAATGCCCCAGACTGTTTCCTCGTCGTAATGTCCGTTAGATTCGCCCGATGTTACCTTATCGAAAAATTCCTTCTGCTCGGAATTCCAATAGAAACAGCGTGCAGCATTTTCGGAAGTGGGATAGAATCCGCTGTCCTTCATCTTTAAGGGACGGAGAATTCTTTCCGCAATATAGTCGTGAACGTTAATGCCCGAAACCCTTGTAACAACCTCACCGAGAATAGCAAAGCCGAAGGAGCAATACTGCCACTCCGCACCTATGGGACGGCGAAGTCCTGCCGAAATCCCCGCAGAGATCCAGTCAAAATTGCTCTTGCCGTCCCACTTTTCGGCTTGTTCATCTACAAGCTCCCAAGCTGATTTTGGAACTGCTTCGGGGAAACAGCCGCCGTCGGGGTACAGTCCCGAGGTGTGAGTCAGCAGATGCCAAAGGGTGATGTCCTCAAAGGGCTTTTTTGCAAACTGCGGAAGTATCTCGCCTACCTTAGTGTTAAGGCGGATATAGCCGTCCTCAACCAGCTGCATAATGGCAGTTGCGGCAAAGGTTTTTGTGACGGACGCAATTTCAAAGATAGTGTCGGGCTGCATTGCCGTGTCGATTCCCGCACCGTTGTTTCTGCCTATACTTCCGTGTGCAATGACCTTGCCCTTGTGGGAAATGCAGTAGGCTGCACCGTGAATGACCTTCCTGTCAAGCATATCTTCAAGGCGTTTGTTGAGCACTTCTATTCTGCTCTCGTCATAGCCTGTTTCCATAGGCTTGCAGTCGATTTTTCCGTTGATTACTTTCATGTTGATTTCCTCCTTAGTTGATAAATGCTTTTGACAGCTTGAATTTAGTGTAATTGATAATATATAGTTGACAATTGATAATTATTAGTACCGCATATAAGCATTAATTATCAATTATCAATTGTCAATTATCCATTAGATAAGTTCCGATTTTTTGTTTAAGCATAGATGCCTACGCAGTACTTCTCCGCCTGAACTCTCCACATTTGTGCATATCTGCCGCCGTTTTTGAGAAGCTGGGAATGTGTCCCGCTTTCTGCGATCTGACCGTGTTCGAGGAGAACTATCCTGTCAGCGTCCTTTGTGGTGGAAAGGCGGTGGGATATGAGGATAACCGCCTGATTTTCCGCATTTTCCAGCATATTCTTGTTCAGCCGATATTCCGCAATGGGGTCAAGGGCAGAGGACGGTTCATCAAGGATAGCAATGGGTGTGTCCCGCATAAAGATCCTTGCAATTGCCGCCTTCTGGGACTCGCCGCCCGAAAGCATGGTGCCGCTTTCGGAAAATTCCTTTGTAAGCTCCGTGTCAATGCCGTTGGGCAGCTTTGCAAGCTTGTTTCCGAGGTCTGCTTTTTTAAGAGCGGCGGTAATTTTTTCCCTGTCGCTTTCGGTGACAAAATCCGTCTTGACATTCTCCGAAAGTGCCGCACCGTAAATCTGAAAATCCTGGAAAACCGTGCCTATTTTTCGGCGGTAATCCCGAGTGTTCAGCTTGCGGATATCAACGCCGCCGAAGGTTATCTCACCCTCTGTAACGTCATACAGCCGCATTATCAGCTTAATAAGCGTGGATTTTCCCGCACCGTTTTCGCCTACAAGAGCAAGCTTTTCGCCCTTTTTGACGGTCAGATTCACATTTCTGATAACGTAATTTTCGCTGTCCTTATACTTGAAGCTGACGTTTTTCAGCTCCAATGTGCAGTCATTTTCGGAGACGGGAACTTCACCCTTGCAGCCCTCGATATTTATCTCATTGTCCATAAAGCGGCGGAATTTCTCCGCATACTGTCCCACCGTCTGAAAATCCACAAGGGCGTAATTCATATCGTCCAGACGGCTTTTGATTTCGTTTGAAGCGTTTGACAGGGACGCAACATCTCCCAGCGCAATGCTCTGCTTTTCAATTGCCAGATAAGCAAGATACACAGGCACGGCGAAAAACTGACAGACCGTAAAGGTGCAAATCCAGTTAATAAGTGTGGGCGGCAGAATTTTCAGAGAGTATTTGAGAGCCATCTTCCGCTCCTCACGGATAGCCTCGTCATACTGCTCCATCAGCGCATCTTCAATGCCCGTAAGCTTTATTTCCTTCGCATACTCGGGCTGATAGAAAACACGCTTTGAATAGTCTGCCTTACGTCCGATTTTCGCTTTTTCTAGGCTGTACTGATACTCAAGCTTTGTTATGATAAAGCGGGTGATAATGTTGATGATAAAGCCCGTAATGGGGAAAATTGCGATAATGGGGTTCATTGTAATAATAAGCGTTCCCGCAATAAGCATAGCCAACAGGCTTGCGGTGATGCGTCCGACACTGGTTATTGCCAATGTTACCATAGTTTCCGACTGTGCGGCGGCAATGACAAAATCATCGTAATATTCGGGAATGTCATAGTATTTCAAATCCATAAGGCGAGCCTTTTCCATAAGCTCCCGCTGAATTGCACCGCTGACTCTCACCAGCCTTGTGTAAAAAACGTTTTCAAGTCCGATATGAAGGGCAAGCCCCACAGCGTTTAAAACGACTATGACCGCCAGCACCTTTACAACGCTGAGAACGTCCGCCCCCGCCATAAGAATGTCAATTATTGCTTTCAGGAGAATTGTGTCGATAACCGTAAAAACGGCACTGTGGACACACATACTTGCGATATACGCAGCAGCCATTTTGCTGTCATATTTAACGGCAAATCTCATAACATACATAACGTTTGAGATAAGCCGCTTCATGCCTATCTTTTCTGTTTTTTCACTCATATTGCTGCCCCCTCTGCAAGATAATTCTGCGCCTGAACACGCCACATTTCGGCGTATTTTCCGTTTAACTTCATAAGCTCGGCGTGGCTGCCCTCCTCGATAACGGTGCCGTTTTCGAACATATAAATTCGGTCGGCGTCACGGGTGGCGGATAGTCTGTGGCTGATGAAAATGACCGTTTCTCCCTCGGCTGCGGTAAGCATATTTTTGTACATATTATACTCTGCAATAGGGTCAAGTGCGCTGGACGGTTCGTCAAGGATAACGATATCGGGCTTTCTCGCAAACACCCTTGCAATGGCGATTTTCTGTGCCTCGCCCCCTGAAAGACCCATGCCGTTTTCGTCAAATTCCTTTGTGACCATAGTGTCAATGCCCTTTTCAAGGGTGTCCAGCTTGTCGCCGAACTGCGCCTTTCTCAGGGCTTCTTCGATAAGTCTGCGTTCCTCGTCGTTCCTCGGCTTGCGCATTAAAACATTCTCTGACAGGGGAAGGGCAAATACTTGTAAATCCTGAAAGACCGTTCCGAAATGTCTGTGAAATGACTTTGGCTCAAACTCGTTGATATTTGCCCCGCTTATGGAAATTTCGCCCTCCGTAACGGGATAAAGTCCCATGATCAGCTTGACGAGAGTGGTTTTTCCTGCGCCGTTGTGTCCCACAATAGCTATCTTTTCGCCCTTTTTAACGGTCATATTAACGTTATGGAGAGTGGGATTTTCCGCACCGTCATAGGTGAAGCTCATATTCTTTATCTCAATGTCGTCCAGAGCGGGGGACGGACGGAGAGTGCTTTTGTCCGTTTTCGGCTCATAGGACAGAAATTCACGGAGATTTGTAACAAATGCGCTTTCCTTTGCAAGGGTGACTATCTGTTCAACGGAATCCGATGTCCTCCATGACAATGTGCTCAGAGCGGGTATCATAGCGATATACGCCGCTGTCTGTACATCTTTGGAGTTCAGCACAAATGCAATATACAGATACGGAAGAACAGCGGACAGAAGATTGTATATTATCCACTTTGCAGTTTCAAGGACGGTTACCTTTCTTCTTATCTCACGGGTACGCTTCTGCATTTCATCATATGCCTTTTTGTGGCGGTCGAGAAGAAGCTGTCCCATACCGAAAAGACGAAGCTCCCCTGCATATTTCTTCTCATAAAAAACACGCTTTGCATAGCTGCCTGTGCGTCCGTCACGGGTGTTTGAAAAGTCAAGCTGATAGTAAAGCTCGCCCGTTTTCTTTCCGAAAATCAGGGAAACCATTACCATAGGCACGATAAATATGAGCAGCAATGGGTCAACGTCCGCAACTATCAGCGCAGCCGTGACAATAGACCCTATTCCCGCAATAAAATAGGCGGAAAAGTACAGGATAGTGCTGCCCCGCTGCTGACACTCGTTCAGGGCACGGGTGTATTTGTCGTAAAAATCGGGCTTTTCAAACTCCGCATAGTCCATGGAAATTGACTTTTTTATTACCCGCTTATAAAAGCTGCGGTATATCTCGGGAAGGAACTGCTTCTCGCACAGCTGATGTATCGCCGAACAGGTATGTATGCAGATATGTCCGATACACATTGCTCCCACAACGGATGCAAGTACGGGAAACGGCGTTTTGTTCTCGATAGCGATGTATATCCACTCGGTAAGATACACTGAAAACACTGTCCAGAACACATTCTCCACAAACTCCTTGATGAAGGTGTACAAAACGTACCCTTTGCAGCCCTGCCACATTATCCCAAGCATATAGGAAACATTTGACAGCGTCGATTTTTTCTTTTTCTTTTCCATTTTGTCCTCCTTTTGTTCTGAATTGTTCATTTTAAATCAAACGTTTTACATCGTACGATTTATTATAGCAAATAAAAATACCCATGTCAACAAACATTTTCCGCAAAAATAAAAAAGGGGCTGTAAAAAAACAGCCAAAAGCAGCCGAGATTTCCTAATTTTAG
>CAMCRP010000044.1 GCA_945877315.1 uncultured Ruminococcus sp.
CCACGTTTTTTAATATTTACTTGCGGCATATATCTTCCTCCCGATAATTTTCGAGCAGGGCATTTGACATGCCCCGCCCGTTGTTATTGCAATTGAGTTCAGCTGAGGTCTATTACGTTATAAGGATTGGATACGTCCTTACCCTCGTACTGCTCAAGGAACTTGGAAATAGCCTCAGGTCGAACCTTATAAGCTCCAAGCTTAAGCGCAGGCAGTAACCCTGAATGTATCAGAGTGTAAACCGTTGCTTGATTGGTACGAAGCAAAGATGCCGCTTCCTTTACGGTTAACAGACTTGAAGTGTTTGGTGTCATTTTTGATTCCTCCTTTGTGTTTTGCGGTTAATACTAAACCCCCATTAATCACGGGAATCTCTCGGCGTAAAAACCCATAAACGAAACTTTTTACGCCGATTTCTTCTCCGTGATTTAAATGGTGTTTAGTATAATATTTTGCTCTCACTTTCATAATATATATTTGAAATGAAAGCATTTACGATGGGATATTATTTTCAAGGCTATTTCTCATTTAAGACAAATGCCTTTGAAACCACGTTTTTGATTACCGATCTTAACCCTCTCAGGAGTTCCGGGCAAAAACTTGTAAATCTCCCGAGAGAACCGATCACCAACCACCGGAACGTATTCGTACTCATCGCAAAATTCATTGTATTTACTCTGAATTTCAGAAATCGCAACAGTAGAGTCTTGAGATTCCTCACAATTAAGCTCTACAAATAGCTTCATTGCGTATTCTCTCTCCTCAGTTGACGAAAGATTGGTTATCACGATCTCAGGCTTAAAAATGTTTATTCCCGCCCAGGAATACCCACTTTCTACGAGCTGCTTATACGCACTATAAGCATAATTGAAAAGAGCGGGCAATTCTAGCTGCATCTTTTCAAGAATATGCTTGTCCTGCTTTCCCTTTGGAATCGGATTTTTAAATGGGATATAAATTACCCGATTTACAAAGGCATCATCCCTATCCTTGATTTTCAGGGGATGATTGGATGCGAAAAGCAGTTTGCACTGGGGTTTGAACGAAAAAGACTGGATAAATTTTGCCTCAGCCTCAAGACAGTTGGCGTCCGAGATCATCTTTATCCTGGAAACAGTAACCTGAGAAAGAGGTTTATCCGGAAGATCCTCTGAAATATTTAGTTTGGTATTCACGAGATTTGCCATACTAAATTTATTTCCAAGGTCTTGTAATGCGATACGGGCAACCTTATTTGCACCATTAATAGAAAAAAACGATGCGATAAGATCACAGAATCTGCTTTTGCCTGCATTGCCAACTCCTTCCAGATAGAAGAATGATTTCGCCCGAAGGTCGTTGCTTAAAATATAACCAATAACCTGCAGCAGACGTTTGTATAAAACACTGTCACCATTTGTGATAGTGTTCAGGAACTTGTTGGTAACAGGCATTTCTTTTTGATTCGGATCGTAATCAATAGAAAGTGCAGATGAAGCAAGGTCTCCCGGGGAATTCTCTCTGAAATAGTCGTTGGCCACCTCAAGAGTACCGTTTCTGAAAACAATGATATGCTCGTTAGTAGGAAACATTTCAACTGTATCAGCTACGGTAACTCTGAGTAAAGACACAATATTCTTTATCAGGGACATCGTGTTTCCACGACTAACATCGTCGCAATACTCGCTGAAGATATATCGCTGTGCATCAGATTCGGTCAGTGGAACGTAATACTGCCCGTTGTATATCCAAAGCATTTTGTCACATAGAACCAGATGGTGCTTCTGACAAAAATCTAACGCGATCCTCAACGGAGTATTTGACCCCTTCTCCATTCTGATTATTGGTGAGGTCGGCGGGGCAACATCGCAAACAACAGATGCACTATTATTAAGTACACCACTCGATAAAGTAGCAACGTGCTTTTTCTCCGTAGGTTCTTGATTAACACCTCCCTTCATATCCGTACGAACCGAGTCAACAATCCTATTCGGGTCATGTATTACCGGCATAGTCATGTTGATCTCATTTTCATGTGGCGTATTTGTCGCTTGAATGATGCCTTCATTCCTTGCAGCAAAGCTTTTCCGGTATCCCTCAGCAAAGTCCTCATCACCAGAGAAATTGTCACTTACAGATTTTTTCTGTAAAACGGCTTTGTTTTCAAATAGATCTGCAACACTTGAAGCAACACTCTCTTCGCTTTTATAAGTATCAGCCGGATTAGCTTGCTCTTTCTTAGCTGGAGTGGTAGTTATTGTATCTACAATTTTATCCACCGTTCCTTTTATACTCCTTCGACAATCCTCTGGATAGTCTTCATCATCAGAGAAAACGTCACTTACAGATTTTTTCTTTAAGTTTGCTTTGTTTTCAAATAGCTCTGCAAAGTCATCCTTTTTTATACTTGCCTTTTTCAAGCTAGCAATTTCACGGCTATTCAAATTGAATCCCTTTTTGTTTTTACCCATTGTTTTCGCTACCTTTCTTTTGAGAATCTATAAGATTTTTCTTGTAAAAACTAAGCCATTCAGAGAAGAAAAAGCACTTTATCGGATCAAGCGAAGTACTCCTAAGCACGCTGAAATAAGGTTTGCTAACAAATTTAATCCAACTTGTAAAGGATCCGTACTCCTTCATTCCATCTGAATTAAAAGACAAAAGGTGAAATTCGGATAGCTTTACACATTTTATATCACCATTTTCTAGCTGGGTAATCAGATATGCGTTGAAATCTTCCCCAATAAACACTCGTGAAGTAAATGGTGTAGCTTCATCAGCCAAAATATAGTAAGGAATCTCGACCTCATCCGGACTTATCTTTATTAGACAACTACTGAAAGAATATTCTTCTCCCTTACACTGGATACCTCTGTTTACAAAGTCAATGACTAAGCCGCCATATCGTGTGTCGTCAATTTTATCACGAATTTTTCTACATTCGTTAACAATGACACTCTTATCCGCAGAAGATTTAGCTGAAAATCTATCGATAAACTCAGCGCGATTATGAAACCCCAAAAAAGTATTTTCACCCACTGAATACATCAGAGAAGACAGCTTAGATACTTTATTAGCCTCCCCTATCGTAGCACACATCCGCTCATTCATCTCATCAAAAATTTGCTTACCATTGTTTGCCTTCATAATAAAAGCCTCCTTAAAGATTTTAAAAAATTTATCAGTATAACCTGATATTTATATTATAGCAAAATATCCCACTACTACTTCTAGAATTTTTTCAGCACATCCAGCCTGTTGATTTTGTTATTATTGCACATATATCACGCATGCACAGTACATTGATTCGTGCAATAAAGCCTAAAATTTGAAGAGCATGTTCATATATGGACAGATTATGTTTATTTTATATACATTAAAAGTATATAACGTTGACCTATTGACGCAAGAAGCCCTCACCGAACAAAATCAGTGAGAGATTAACCGTAAAACTGCTTCTGTACATCCATATATCCTCTGCAAGACGCATGCAGAAAAATTCAAGCATATATGTTTTGGCATTTCACTGCACAAACTTGACAATATCAAAAGTTTATGCTATAATAATACAAAACGTTGACTATTGAAGGAGGAAAGCTTGATGATCGATACTCACGAACTCAAAAAAAGGGATCTGTACCTTAACAAGCTTATAGCCTTTCAGGACACCGAACCTGTAAAGGTCATCACAGGCATACGCAGATGCGGCAAATCAAGCTTGCTAAAGCTGATGGCTGCCCACCTGAAAGAAAACGGGATAGCCGATGAACAGATCCTTGAAATGAATTTTGAATCCTATGATTTCAGAAATATGAGCAGCGACGAGTTTTACGCCTATGTCAAGCAGCACATCATTCCAAACAAAAGAATGTACCTTTTCTTTGACGAAGTGCAGCGCATTCCCGGATGGGAAAACGCCGTCAACTCTTTCCGTGTGGATTTTAACTGTGATATTTATGTTACAGGCTCCAATGCCTATATGCTTTCATCAGAATACGCAACATATCTGTCGGGCAGATGTGTAGAAATAAAGGTACTTCCCCTATCATTCACCGAGTTCCTAAACTTTTTCGGATTTGAGATCAAGGAGTCAAAAAGTGCCTTGGGCGGTATACGCAAACAGATATTTGATAAAAACGGCGATATATACGAAATGAACGATGTGTTCAATGCCTATATGCGGTTCGGCGGCATGCCCGGCATTGCTGATGTAGGTCTGGATCAGGAGAAATCGCTTGTTCTGCTGGAAGGTATCTACTCTACCGTTATAATGAGAGATATTCTGGAACGGGAAAACAGGCGTGGACAGAAGCAGATCTCAGACCCCATTCTGCTCAAAAAAATAGTAATGTTTCTCGCAGACAATATCGGCAGCAATATCTCTGTTTCTTCTATCGGAAATACGCTTGTTAATGAAGGACTGCTGGAAGACGGAAGACGCAAGGGGACTCCAAGTGCTCATACCGTCCAGGCATATGTAAACGCTCTGCTTGAGTCCTACTTTTTCTATGAGATCAAGAGGTTTGACATCAAGGGCAAGGAATATCTGCGTACACTCGGAAAATATTACATTGTAGATATTGGGCTAAGGAATTACCTGCTTGGTTTCAGAGATCGTGACAGCGGACATGCCTTGGAGAATGTCGTATTCTTTGAACTGCTGCGCAGAGGGTATGACGTTTCTATCGGTAAAGTTGACAATCTGGAAGTCGATTTTATAGCCGTAAAACCCGATAACAAGATATACATTCAAGTCACAGAGTCAATGACAAGTGAAGATGTTCGTCAGCGGGAACTGAAACCATTGCAGAAGATCCCCGACAATTATGAGAAAATCGTACTGTCTATGAATACAGGCATGGAAACTTCTTATGAGGGAATCAAGTCTACAAATCTGATAGACTGGTTAATAATGAATTGAATTTTGTCACCCAACTTGTCTCCGCCAAAATTTTTGGGAGACAAATGGGAGACAAATGGATATCAATACGGTATCAAAACCCTAATAAACGCAAAAAATCTCTCCCCGACCAAAATCGGGGAGAGATTCATTATAGTCGATAAACGTCGTATCTACGTCGTTTGATTAAGCCTTCATAGCTTCCTCAACCGCAACATCGAAATAGTAAAGACGGAAATAACAGACGATAAAGGCAGAACAACGGACTTACCGCTACACTGTGCTGCCTTTGATAAAAATATGGGCAGAGTTTCCGTCCCAGACGACCTTTTCGATAACTTTCTTTATATACTCACGTTTGTTTTCTATGGATAGATTGTCGAAATTCACTTTTAGATAAATGATCGCATCCTCTATGGAATTTAGATTTCTGTGGAGCTGGGACTGAATAATGTCCTTGTCATTTAACTCACTTATCTGCTTATCGATCAGCATATTCTCATCGTTCAGCTTCTCGATCTGCTTATTGATAGCAGCCATTGTCAGTTCACTTGCCCCGTTTCCCAAAGCTGCAACAAGATTGCTTACCGCCTTTTCGTTGCGGCTCTTTTTGCTCATGAGCTTTTTGATCTGTGCCGATATATCATCGTCAACATTGTTGATCTGTTTGCGCAAGGCAGTAAGCTGAGTGTTTACGACACTATTTTTAGCATCAAACGCAAATATTTCCTCCAAAACAAGCCTGTCAAGCTCGTCGCCGTTCACATTTGGATTATCACAGGCTGCCTTCTTTGTATTTTCCTTGTTCTCGCACATATAATACATCTTGCCCGAGCCGTACATTTTCGGACGCATATATGAACCGCAGCTGCAGAACAATATTCCCGACAAAATCGACCTCTGATTAAGGCATCTTTTTGTGGCAGGAACACCTCCGAAGCAATTTTTGCTGTTTTGCTCAAGAAGCTTCTGTATCCGAATCCATTCCTTCCCGCTGTAAAGACCTTTGTGAGTTGATACAGCAATTATCCACTTGTCATGCGAAACCTTTTCTCTCCCCTGTCCGCTGTGACGGTTATACGGAAGAATACCCGATATACCATCACAATCACATTCATCAAAGCAAACATTGCAGCCAAGTGCCGAGAAATACTCCAAGCTGTCCTTATCGGCTATACAGTAAATAGGATTTGTAAGTATACGCTTGACATTTGACTTGCCCCACTCCTTACCGTTACGGGCATAATTCTTGGTTTCGTTAAGCCACTTTTCTGTTGCATTAACACTTTGTATCTCGCTGTATTTTGAAAATATCAGCTTTACAAGCTCAATCTCATCTTCGTCAATTTCAAGAGTATAATACTTTCTTGACTTTCCGTCAGCATCGGCAGACGTATGCATGACCGATTTGTAGCCAAGCGGAGTTGTTCCGCCCGTCCAGCGACCCGATTTTGCTTGCTGATACATATTATCCTTGATGCGTTCAGCTATGGTTTCACGCTCAAGCTGAGCAAACACGGCGGCAATATTCATCATTGCCCTGCCCATAGGTGTTGATGTGTCAAACTGCTCCTTAATGCTGATAAAAGCTGTCCCTAAGGAATTGAGCTTTTCGATCAATCCCGAAAAGTCACCCACATTTCTGCTCACTCTGTCAAGCCGATATACGATAAAGCAGTCAAAAGGTTCACTTTCTTCAACGCTCATAAACCTTTTAAACTGCGGTCTGTCAAGACTTTTGCCCGAAACTCCTTCGTCCTCATATACAGAGATGTCAAGCCGCTCTGAATCGGGAAAGTGCATTCGTATGTATTCCCTGCACATTTCAATCTGATTCTCGATGCTGTCGCCTTTTCCTGTAAACTTGGATTTTCTTGAATAGATTGCTATTCTTTTCACTTAACCGGCTCCCTCCCTTGCAATATTTTTCCGTCAATTTATGTCGCACAGCCATTATTGGCAGTATTTTCAGTATAACATAACTTATAAGTGAAATGCAATAGTATTCTTCAAAATTTCTTATGTGTAATTTTGGTGAAAACGCTTGACATTTTTCAATATGCGAGTATAATAGTATACAAGGATTTTTTTATAACTATTTATGAATAACTTACGACGATGTCTTAAATTCATATAAGAGCAATGCCCTTCGCTAAGGCAGAACTCGAATTTAAGATGACTTACGAGCATGAAATTGTATACTTTTAGAAGTATATGTTTCGTGCTCTTTTTTATTATCAACATAATATTTTGACAAATATTTTAGACTGCGAGGAGAAACATCATGAGAAAATTTTTACAGAACAACCATAACAAATATAAAAGATTACCGCTGCGTGCGTTTGCAGATAATCTTGTATCATATCTTAAGAAAGGCGGGTGGGCAGCATGAGAACATCAAAGCCCATACATATCGTTGTTCACAAGCCTTCAGACATGGATGCTTTTGAAAAAGTATACATTGAAGCAACTTTTGAAGCAATCAAGCAGCTTATTCAAACGGCGCCTAAAAAGCCCGCTTGTAACAACAGCAAGGATGAAAGCAAATCTGAACATACGAATGAATTAATCTAAGAGAAACATTATTATAGAATTTAGGTAATAACCGATTGTCCGCAGTATTATGTCATAATATGCAGCAAGCTTCAAATCTTGCCGCATGATATGCTATTTTACAATTCTGCTGAGATCAGACTCAGCCTGCTTCATATCGGCAGTTATCTCTCGATGCATCCACCATTCATAATTCCCGAAAACTGTCAGCAGTATATCATCGGATAATCTTTCCTTCTGTGACGGTTTTAGGGATTCGGATATAGGATTTTTTAGAATTAGCTGTCGGAGCAGTTCACACTGTTCCGACATATCCCTGACATTAATCAGTTTGCCCTCAAAAAATGTAAGTTCAAGTACTTCCGAATAGAACTGAATATACACATTACGGTTACGCCGAAAAAACAAACTAAAATCTTTTATCGGGTTTTCTGATTCTTCAAAAAGCCGATCAACGATATGTGCAATACAAATATCTTCCCGATCATTTCTGCAAATAAGCATTTTACCCGTGTACGGGAAAGTAAGATCAACATTTTTATATGTATATATAAATCCTTCATAAGGCTGCTCGTTATACGGAACTGCTGAAACATTATTTATTACAGGATAATTATTGCCCTTAGTCTTAAGCATAATATCCGATATGACAATATGGTCAGATATTTCGTATTTCAAGAAATATCCACGCCAACAAGCTGATGAAAACATCACGGGGATTACCCTGTAATCAGTGATTTGGGGCATCTGATCGTCATTCTCTATATCGCCGAAAACATAATCAGTCCCAAGATAAGATAATGAATCACGTATCTGCATTGTCATACTTACTCACTCCTATCCCCTTAGAGATCCTTACTCCTCTATATGTAATTCGCTTTTGATCCTAGCCTGAACATTGGGGGGGCAGCCTGTCAAGATACTTTCTTTTTATTCGTTCACTCATCTTGTAAATCTGCCTGCATTTATCTTCATCAGAAATAAGAAGTTCAGCAATGTCATCATCATCGAGCAGTTCATCGCTGAAGCCATCAAGTGATGGTTTTACAGATGCAATCTCTAAAACAGCAAGCTCTTTGCATTTTCTCAATTCATCCGACAGTGAAGGAAATGCAGAATATGGATAGATTTCTCTTTGATGCCGTAAAGCAAATTTTGCCATATCATAATCGGAGCGGATCCGTTCGGAAGCGTAACAAATATTAGCACCATTTGCCTCCAATGCCATCTTTACTATGCGATCATCATCATTAAATTGCTTGAAAGCATCATAGCTGAACATCAAATCGGCTCTGCTGTTTTTGGCTGCTTCCTCTGCTATCTCTACATCACCCCAAAACGATTTATCCATATAATTGCATGCATATACAGATTTTCTGATAGCTGTAAGAACCAATTCACGGTCACTCTTGAATTTGGGAAGATACTCAAGCAACGAACCTCTTGTTGAAACCATAAGCATTGCCATATCCCTGTTTTCAAAAACATAATCGGGAAGTAAGTCAATTGACGATTGATTTGAAAAGAAATACTCAAACTGTTCTTTTTTCTCCATCATAGCAGCAATTGATTCGGCACTTGCTTTTTTTGCGAAAAGAATCTCCAATGGAACGAAGAGATACTTTTCTTTGAGCAGATGCAAACAAACATTGTGTACTTCTTCTATCTCCTCCGGGCTATATCCTAAAATGCGAGCTGTTTTTGAAAAATCCTCTAGATCCCATATTTTTTCTGCTATAGCTACTTCATAGTTTTTATTTTCGGATTCGTACTTATTCCACCAATCATCAAAATCACAATCGTCAATTTCCGATCGCTCTGGCAGAGTGAAATATTCATCTGGCAAAACATCGGAAATAAAATTACGACCGTATTTTAAAAAGTAATTTGCATTCAACTGATCAAAAGGCGAAAAAGCAATTCTATCAATAATATTCTCATAGCCTTTAAATTCCGGAAAGATAAGCGGTAACATAAGATAGTATATTCTTTCACCGATACTATCTCTATCTATGAAGTATGTGCTATTATGCAATAAATAGAAATACTTATTTCTGAGATACAAACCATATCCAAAATGATGATGTGAATAATCTATATGAAGCTGAAAATACCGTTTTTGTTCATCTGAGATCTTTGCGGCACATTCAATTGCGGCTTCTTCAAATGTTTTTGCTTTCCCCGACATTGCAATTTCTCCTCAATATTTATTAGTGTTTACTATATTCTATCATATGAGTAGATAAATATCAAGTATAAATCGTACTTATTTGTAGAGATTACATTTCAAGGTCACAAAGCATTTTCTTATCTATAACTGATTTTATATACATATTATATATTTTTATAAGTTATAACTTACAAAAATATATTTTTCCTCTTGATTATGAGTTATAACTGTGGTATAATACTAATAACATATCATTAAATGATTGGGAGGCAGATCTATGATAAAACGAGAAATGTATATGAGCCGTATCCGTCCTTTTATCGGCAAGGAGCTTATAAAGGTAATGACCGGCTTTCGCAGAAGCGGAAAATCTGTAATGCTGCAGCTTATACAAGAGGAACTTATCGCACAGGGCGTGCAGAAGCAGCAGTTTATTTCTTTCAATTTTGAAAAAATGGGCTTTGAGCATCTTTGCAATGCAAAGGCTCTTCACGAGGAAGTAATTCGACTAGCTGAAAAAATAGACGGTAAGGTTTATCTGTTCTTTGATGAGATACAGGAAGTAAAATCGTGGGAAAAGTGCATCAACTCTCTCCGTGTCGATCTTGACTGTGACATCTACATCACAGGCTCAAACGCAAAGCTGCTTTCGGGCGAGCTTGCCACATATCTGGGCGGACGGTACGTTGAATTTGTCATTTATCCGTTTTCATTTGCGGAATTTAAGGAGCTTTATCTGTCTGTATATCCTCAGACTTCCGATGCAGAGTGCTTCAACAAATATCTCGTTGCAGGCGGTATGCCCTATCTCAGCAATCTTAATTACGAAGAAGAGCCGTGCCGTCTGTATCTGGAAGATCTCTACAATTCCGTTGTACTGAAAGATATTGTTAAGCGGAATACAGTAAGAGATGTTGATCTGCTTGAAAAGATAATTTCTTATGTAACTGCAAACATCGGCACAACTTTCTCGGCAACTTCAATTTCAAAGTTTTTCAAAAGCGAGAATCGTACTGTTGCGACGGAAACCATTCTTAACTATATAAAATATTGCCTGGACGCATACCTGTTCTATCAGGTAAAGCGTGAAGATTTAGCCGGAAAGCAGATACTTTCGATAAACGAAAAATACTATATGTCCGATCACGGTGTAAGAGAGGCTGTTTTCGGCGGCAATACCCGTGATATAAATCTTACCCTTGAAAATATCGTTTATATGGAGCTCCTCCGCCGTGGGTACAAGGTCACAGTCGGCAGGATAGGTGACAAAGAGATCGATTTCGTTTGCCGCAAGCAGAATAACAAGCTGTATGTTCAGGTAACATACATTCTCGCCTCCCCAGAAACCATCGAACGTGAATTCGGCGTTCTGGAGCAGATTCCCGATAACTTCCCGAAGTATGTTGTATCAATGGATGAGCTGGATATGAGCAGGAACGGGATTAAGCACTGTAATATACGGAAGTTTCTTGCTATGGGGGAATGGAATTGATACATTATTCTACTGATAATATTTCACTGCTGTTCCGGTTGGGACATAGAAATTGTAAAGCAGGAAAGAATAGACGATAAAGGCAGAACAACGGACTTACCGCCATACTGTGCTGCCTTTGATACTTTTGACTGGGCTGCTGAGATCCAACTATGTAAATTCCACTATCACCACTGTTATCCTTGACAGACTCATTCATCCCTGCAAAATTATTTCCATGTCAGGCGATTCTTACCGCCTCTCTCACAGAGAATCTATCACTTGATGACTTGTACATTTTCTGGCGAATATTTTTTTAAACTTTCCGGCAAATTATTGTATGGTTTACTTGAGTTTTTACAACAACCAATAAGATTTCAATAATGCGAAGCTGCTTTCGCAAGCTGCTCAACTAATATATCAACTTTGCTATACGGCAAATATTTACTAATGATATGTTTCATATCATACCCTTTGTCTTCATATCGACTCCTAAGGCTTTTTGCATTAAGTATTGCTTTTTCAACATTCTGATTGCCTACAAGTATTTTTGCTATTATTCCTTCATCATCCTTATGCTTTTCATAATCGTCTAAATCTAAATGTGAAGTCAGTTTGGCAGCGATCTTCGTTTTCCTCAATTCACCTTCTTCAATTTCTTCCAAATGCATCAGCAACCAATCCTCAAATAACAAACTTGAAACCAGAAGAATGTAGTTGTATTCGGATTTTTCTGCTTCATCGATAACATTCAATATATCATCGGGAGCATCACAATCAAAAACCAAATACTTTTCATAATTCTTATACTTGCTAATGTTTTCCGAGTCTTCGAAAAACTTATTTGCGTAATTAAGAACGGCTCTTGCGTTTGATTTTGCATTTTCCACTTCAATCTCTATGTTAGCGTATTTATCTCCAATTTGCCTTTTAAAAAAATTGAAATAGTTTTCTTCGGTAAATCCTTCGCAAAAAATCAAAACGTGTCCGATGTGAAGATCAATAGTATCCATTTGGCGAGGACTAAGTATCATTCTCGGCATAATTATTCCTCCTCGTCAAGAATATCTTTAAAAATAGGTATTGCACCATATTTACCAAGAATATAGTCCTTACTGAAGGTTGAATCTTCCCTGATTTTCAAGTCTGCCAATGAATACAACGTAGATTCACCATATTCATTTTTATTGACAAAAACAACCTCGTCCCTGCGAAACTGTTCTTTACTCAAATGGAAAATATCGTGTGTAGTAAATACAAGCTGCGAATTATTATTGTTGCTTGATTGAAACATATCAATGATAAACTTTGTTATCAATGGGTGCAGTTTTGAAGAAAGCTCATCAACAACAAATACTCCACTGTTTTCCTGAATTTCAATTATTCGCTGAATATAATTCAAAAATCGCAGTGTTCCTGTAGATTCCTGAGACAAATCAAAAGCCATATTTCCCGATTCTTTTCTTTTTTCATCATATACCTTGTGAACAGTTTTAATTCTTTTTCGCTTTTTTGTTGTCACGCCGTCAAGTATCTGATCTTCAACAACAACCAAATCAGTTATTCCTACATCTATCTGTCTAAGATATTGTACAACTTTTTTCCTAAAATCATCGTCCGAAAACAAACGTCCGGAAAGAACTGCAAAACTGCCCATTTTCTTAACAGGTACATCTAAAAACACATCGGCAAAAACATTGAATTTATTTTTAAAGAAATCAATGAAAGCACCTATTATCTCGTCTTTCAACGAATCCTCCAAAAAATAATCCAATACAGATATATATAATCTGTCAGACGGCAATTTTGTGTATTCTCGAAGTGCTTTCTGATATTTTGAGCCAAACTTGACATCAGTTCTGTTTCTCTCAAAAACATTATCGCCATCAATATCATACCATTCACTGAGAATTATATAATTGGTGCTTTCATCGGAAAAATCATTATCAGCCGACTCACACTTTTCAAGCTCAAATCCATATTGAATCCGTGAGCCGAAATTACTGAATACTATCTCAAACTCTATGGAATTATCATCGGTTGACAATCTAAATGGCTCTATTACATAAAAGCTGCTGTTTTTCATTCTATCGGTATCAGTCTTCTGAAATAACTGCGATAAAATAAACATTCTCATAGAATACAATGCAGCAATAACATTTGATTTTCCGGAAGCATTAGCACCATAGATCGCTACGGTTTTCAAAACACCATACTTTGCATCGAAATATTCATTTTTTCCCTGAAATACGTGAGAACTATGTTGCTTATACGCAGAGGCTCGCAAATCTAAAACGGATTCATTTTTAAATGATAAATAGTTACGAAACTTGAATAACTCTAACATAATAAAATATCTATTCCTTTCTGTTATGATATGTCCGATAATTGTATGCTTATTATGGATTATAACACAATATTGCAAGCAAGTCAATACATAATAAGATATTTTCGTAAATATATGCCGTTTTCGCCTATAATTTCGCCGTTTTTTGACAGTATTCTCGAAATTTTCGATTGCTAAAATATTCCATTAATAATTCATACCGATTCTGGTTATGGAATAAATCAGCGGATTATTAATATACCCTCTTTCGACTTGATGTTAGCCTATACTTACTTCGATAAAAACAAAGTTTCTCGATGAATTTAAGAGACGTTTTACATTGTTAAAAATTCTGTGATGTTTTTCCGTATTTTTTATATGAATGATGCGGTATTGTAAATGTGATTAAGGTCAATAATTGGGTACTTAACATTGAACAATGTCGTTTTTATTCAATTTTGCTGTTGTGGCTTGCACACCTTGCGGTGATTGAAAAAATCCTCTCTGTCCAAACCGAACAGGGAGGATTTTTCTATTTCAATATAAAGAAAAGACAGCTCTCCCCAAAGGAAAAGCTGCCCTAATTGTTATCAGAAACAAACAGCAGTAATACCGCCCATTCCCATTCCTGTTTTTCCGCCGATGCCACTGTATGTTCCGTAGGCGATCACTTTTTTCAGCAAATCCGCCTGCTCGGCTTTTTTAGGGAAAATAATATCGCAGTATCCTGTCATTCCCGGAAAAATGTGTCCGCTGACATTGTATTTCTCACTTCGAAGCTCGTAATTATCCAAAGCAGCATTATTAAACGCCGCTAGGAAGTCATCATACGAAATATCCGCATTTTCAAAGGCATTATACCGCTTTATCACCAACTGAAAATACGCCGGAATATCGGGCTTTGCCGATGGTTTTCCGTCTTTTTTTATCATTGCGGGAGTAATAAATGTGATACGGCAGCCTCTGCCTGTCAGATAGTTGCCTGCCGTTAATGCGTTAATGGGGACTGCCGAATCTGTACCGGTAACACTTAATGGTTCTTTCATTCCAAAAATTCGAAACGTCTTTTTTCTGCTCAGTGCATCAACAATACATTTGGCTTCATCGCAAAGTGCCGAAATACGGATAATGAACCCATTTTCACTGGGCACGGTAAAAATCGAAAATGGGTGGTATGTCTTTTCGTGCATTTTCTCCGCATATTCCGCAGGGACAGCCTTCATGGCTGCCCCGTGTATCTTTACGGAAAGCTCGGAACGTATATCGGAAATGTCAGCAGCAGCAGTATAAATATCGGTTTGATATAGCATTATCTATCACCTTCTATCAAAAGACAACTTTAAGCTTATTTCCGCAATTATCACATTCTATTATTTGACGAATAGGGATATTATTACGTTTACGGTACATAATTGCATGACAGTTTTTACATTCGATTTTTTCTTGATTTATCTCTTCTTTTTTTGTTTCACTCTTTACGACTAATGCAGGAATGACCATCTTTTCGTCTGTTATTTTCGGCAGATGATGACCGATACTGCAACGACAGCCACCTTTTATTGGCTGACCACTATTTCTATTTGCTTTGAACCATGTTAAGCTTCCTTTTGAAGTATCCTTGCCCTTACCGTCATCGCCGTAAGGATATGCCACCTTCTGATTTCTCAAAAATGTAAAATCAGTAATCTTCATATAATCTGAAAAGTACTCCGACTCGGAATCAAACGGAATATTTTCCGTATATTCGGAAATATCGACATTCTCCTGAGTGTATGTGAATGTTTCAGCATCAAAGCTTCTCTTTTCCACCGAAGAAACGGTGATCTTTACGCTGCCAAGACCGATGGGCTTGCCGTGACCTATCTTGTGCATCTGCTTCCCGTCAGATGAATTTTCGCCGATAGTCAACGTCCACACAAGCTTGTGCAGTTCTTCATCGGTAATATTGTTGAAATAAACATCGAATGTAAACTGTGCGCCCTTATCGACCAGCTCAGTCGTAATATTTCGACAGGTACGTTCGGAAGTACTGTAATTTCCCGTATGATGGAAATAGTATTTCCTGCCGTTAAGCTTTATCCCATCGCTATCGTATGTCCAAAGCTCTTTCATATTTGGTACCGTTGAATAAAACTCCACCGATGAAATCTTAGGACCTGCCAGTTCCTTCAATATTGCTGTAATATAATTCGGTTCCCCGACTATTTGAGCGTCAGTAAACCGCACTCTTGAGGCTATTGCTGAGGGCTGGTTTATGCCCGCACCTATCATACCGAACAGATTGCAGGCATCGCACACTTCGGCAGTGCTTATACAGTGGCAATATGTTCCCAGCAGGTCATTAACCTTGTTTCTGAAAACCGATCTGGAGAACTGTGCAGGCGACAGATATACATATTTTTTACCATTGGAACTGTATTCAATGTAATATACGGGATAATATTTGCCATCGGCGGCAGGCCTTTTTGTATATTCACAAATATTATCATTTTTCGACTTATCGATTTCCTCATATATATTGCAAACCTCTATATAATCTTTAACAGAGCCACCAATATCCTCAATATCTCTAATTTCAGAAGATACCTTGAATTTGTAAATTACTTCTTTATGTTTTATATTTTTCCAGCGTCTTTTAATTGTATCGGCAGTTTCATCGAAATCTTCCCTGACCTTTTCTGCAGTTGCTTCGTAAAGATGCCATTTCTTATCCCTACTTTCAAAACGTATCACCCCGGGATTTCTGACATCAGCACTTCTTGCAGACAGAATATTATTGTTATTTACCGACAGACAGCTGTTGCTGAGAGTTTCGTAAGCAGAACGGATAACGCCCCTTATTTCGCTTCCCGGAATAATAGGCTTGCCGTTTATCTTGATAAAACCCGTAGTTTTATGCTCCTTATTCCCCTTATCGTCCATAACCATTTCTACACAAGAAAAGTCCGGAATTGCCAACGGTGTATAAGTAGTTAAGCTGCAATGGATAACACCCGTATTATTTCCAACGAATGGTGCTGTCCTAGTTACGCCATTGCCCAATCTGACAAAATTATACGGATTCACCGCACCCTGTTTGTAATCGGCAGTATAATTTGCCATTACCTCTCACCCCCCGCAAGATATTTTACCACTCTGAAATCGGTTATCTGTGCGATTCCTTGATGGTCGTATGAAATATAGTTGTATATACGCACTCTTTCAGCATTTTCAATAGGCAACTCATAGGCACCTCCGCCAATCGCATAATAAAGCGTTCCATCACTGCGTTTTCGGTCAATACTCAGATAATGACGTTCTTCGATCTTGTCTGCATCGGGATTTTTTCGGTCATCTATAAGCCTCCAAGTAAATTTGTCCGCAATAGTCGGACGCATTATTTTCAGCTCGGCATCTTCGGTGAAGATCCTTGCTTCCAGCAGATGAACCTCATCACTTATAGTCTGCTGCGGTGCACACTCAAATCTGTCGGAATACATAAGTATCATATTTCCGCCGCTTATTTTTTCTGAAACAACGGAATTAACATCATCCGATGTGCCGCAGTCGGCAATATAGTTTCTGTCTGCTTCCATCATACAGCAGCACCTCCTGTCATTGCGGAAATATCAGCCGATTTGAGTGCATCGGTAACATCTCTTCCATCGACCGTCATACCGACAACTTCAAACAATCCTCTTCCGACAGACGTCAGTCCGCCTACGGCAAGATAACCCCTGTCAAGGTCGACAATCGCCGCACTCAAATATTTCAGGCATTTTTCCAATTGCTCAACATCCTTTTTTATATGCATCTCAAGCACACATTTTCCGTTATAGCAGGTCTTTTCGGTGTAAAGAGCACCATCTTTTGTGGCAGCCGAAAATCTGTCGATGGAATTACGTGTGATGACCTTCATTTCGTGCTCGGAAATAATGCTTTCGGAGAACAAAATTCCTGACTTTGATTGTTTCTTGATCTTTTCATCGACAAATCCGAACAGTCCCTTCGTAAGCTCTTCATCTCCCGACAGAAGCAAAAATCTCTCCCTGAATGCACCTGCCCAGCTTGTTCCCGAAATAACGGGTGTGCCGTCCTTCAACGAAAGCTGAACATAATCGGCTGAACCAATATCACTGCTGTCCTTGACCGTATAACTGCGTATAGAAACTCCGCCCTTCTGTTTAAGTTCAAGACATATTTTTACATACTTTGAGCAAATCTCGGGAATATCAACCTTTTCATAAAATTTATCCGACAACAGATCGTGCTGATCAAATTCAAGCCAGCGTGTTTTGTCATCGGGAAGATCAAATTCGGCTTTTAAAAGCTCGGTTATTTTTATCTGACCATATCCCCGTGATGTCTTTGAACCAATTCTCAGCTGTCCCGCATCAAGAGCAGCAACAGCATTAAGCAGCATTGAAATCTCGTCCTCATTGGCATCATGCAGTTCAAACAGCGTTACAAAGTCTGCACCTGTTTCAACCGCCTCCAGGTCAAACTTCGCACCGTCTTTGCCGACCTTGTTTTCAAGCCCGACACAATCACGAACAGTAGATTCCGTTTTTGAAACTGCACAAGCATCATAAAACCTGATACGGCTTTCCGCTGAGTTTTCGCCGTCAATATATCCGAAAAAATCATTCTTGTAATTGTAACCTACGCCGTTGTAGTGTCGGATAATTCCCGCAAACGCAGATGCAGGAATAACAGGCATATTTCTGCTGTCCAGAACAATGTCGCTATCCGTATTTTTATTTTCTCCCGAGCCGACAGCAAGCGGAGATACAAGACGAAATCTCATTTTAAAATATGCTGTTTTCACTTCTTTTCACCGCCTCTGTTTTCATATTTCATAAGCGTAAGGATAAGTACCAGATATTCACGCCAAAGCTCTTTGTATTTCTTGGCGTTACTGCTTTCAATGATTGAGTCGAAATCAGCCTTACTTTTTTTGGATTTAATCTTTTCAACCATATGGTTTTTTAAGTCGCTAAAATCCTCCGCATTTTTCACCATCATTGTATATCTTCCAAGCTGAGAAGAATTTACGCTCTTCCAATACGAGGCTGCAAAACTTACCGCTTCATTTCTCATTTCCTCAATCATTTCGTTTTTGCTGATAAGCTTTGAAAGAATACCATCAGCAGCCACTCTGTTTTCTTTTTCGGGAACAGCGGGAACAAATTTCTCAGGACGACATATCATAACGCTGCCAAAGCCCTCACCCGTCTTTGCACCGATCGTCAGCTGTACCGGCAGCTCCATATCTTCCTTCGCCGTAAATACAAGCGTTGAACCAGCCGCAGGCGTTCTGAACTGTGGCTTCTGCATATTCCATTTGCTGTTATAGCCCGCAATTATTCTGTATCTCATTGCGGAATAATTGATCTCATTTTCACTGTAAATATCAAGCTTTTCGACACCGTGACCTATGGCATTTTTCAGGCCGTATGCGGAAATATCATATCCGCCGAATCCGTCGGGAATTATTGCATCGGAAAGAAGAAGTGCCATAAACCGCTGCCCTGCGGATATTTTTATCGTATCGCCGGTGACAGGCAGCACCTCCGCCTTAACAAGCTCACAGGAGGAATATTGTGCCGTTTTGCTTCGTCCGAAATGCAATATTGAACCCGTGAGTATTTCATATATCTTTTTGACATAACTGCTTTTTCCTGTGATTGTTCCGCTGAAAAACTGACCGCTGCAAATAGCTGTCTGCGTATAAAGTGTTGTCTTATCCTCTTTTTCCGTTGGGTCTTTTGTCTTTTCTACTTTTGTGTTTTCTGCTTTGGTCTTTTCTACTTTTTTCGAATGATGATAAACCGTTTCCGTCAAAGGCTTGATTATGTTCGCCGAAAAATCGGTGTAGCCGCTTTTTACAGGCTTTACTATCTTCTCGTCCCTTGGCCGTGTAACAATATTTACAGCACCCTTTTCACCCTTTATCTTTCCGAGGATTACAGGTGCCGGAAAATACTCTCTGCCGTTTTCATCGGAAATATACAGGTTTGAAAAACGGATATTGTTCTTTAAGAAAAGCTCTTCAAATTCACTGTCGGCAGTATTGTTTTTCAGATATGAATTTGCAAAAAAACCAAGTACGGAAGTACCGGGAATATAGTCAGCAGTTTCATCGGACACCGCACCCGGTATCATCACATTATCGGTGAGCCTTACCGTGTATTTTATACAAACTTCACCATTATCGGCATTGAAACAATCGGAAACGGCTGCACTGAAATGTTCAGGAATATATTCGCATTTAACCGCACCAAAGCCACGATTTCGCTTGTAACCAATATTTCTCAGAGCCTTAGCGATACAGGCAAATTCTTCGTCATATTCAGGATCAAGCTCACAGCGGGCAATGAATAAAAGCTCTGAGTTGTTGTCAATAGGCGAATAATGCCTTACAACTCTGGTAAATCTCAAGCTGTTATCCTTTGCGGTATCATTTTCAATTGCAGTAGCCGCACGGGTGTAGGTAAACAGCGAGGTTATCTTTTCCGCATTAATGCCCTCTGCCTCTTTAACCATTGAATCGTAATCTGCAATGTGTGCATCCGACAGTCTGAGGGAGCCTGATGATGAGCTTCCGCTTTCGCCGAAAATTTTATTTATAAGATCCTTATCCGTGACAATAAGCTCTGCCGCTTCACGAAGACAGCCCTTCAAACGCCGTCCGCCGATAAACGGAAAGCCATATTTATCGTAACTGACATCTGTATCTATTACCGAAGAAAAGCTGTCACCGCTTGCTGCACACAGATCGGATTTAAGAGTAATCTTAAGCATCAGCTTCGCCTCCATTCTCTGCCTTGCCAAACCATAGATCATATACTATTGATATGTCAAAGATCATCTTTTCAAGCTCACGGTCATTTTCATCAACATCCAAAAGCTTTTTTCGTGACCTTATTCTTCTAAGTTCAGTCTTGTAGTAGGAATCTCCCTTAACAATAGCTTCATTAAGTGCCTTAACGTCTGACCTTTTTATCATGGAAAGCTTATTTCCCCAATCGGTAAAAGCCTTCCATGTGGTGGAATATTCATATGGACGAGCGGTAAACTCCGCTTCCTGACGATCCCTGACAGCTTCCAGCGAGTTTGTTATTCCCGCATGACAGAAGTGAAAATCAATGTAATTATTATTACCGTTTCCGTCAAGATGTGAGAGCTTCTTGCCGCTTTCGCAGCACTGTTCAGCTATCTCATAAACGTCTGCAAATGGAGCATGGCTGTGGAATATGGCAACGCCCGCACAGGACGAATTTTTCTCCGACGCACCACTGTTTTCGCTGATAAGCGTATCAAAATATGTTTTCAGAATTTCGGGAACGGCATGTGCATTGCAGACAAGCGTTATCTCATCACCGCCGCCGATGACCTTTCTGCAAAGATAATGCTTCTGTTCATCAGAGTTGGCAGCATTTCTGTAAAGCTCCGTAAGCCTTGCCAGGATAGCCTTCCACGGCTTTTCAACGAAATCGGAATTAGTATTTACGGAAAATTCTCTCAGAGCATTTATACCCGATGAATAGTCGGAAATATTTTCGGTTGCCTTCTTCACCTTTGCACCCATATTGTTTCCGTCAATGTAGATGACCGCCAGCAGACTATCATTTTCCTTGTCTGTCATTTCATCAAGCGTAGTTTCAATGATCTCAGCTTCATCGTGCTCCATGCTTTTATATTTATCCTTTTTCTTAAAGCTTTCTGTGGTGTACTGATTATTATCTTCTTTCTCTACGATAGGCTGATATGTAAGCCTGTCCACCTGAGTAAACGGCAGTACACTGCACGGAATATGATATGCCCCCAGATTTTTTTGCAGAGCATTTTCGGCATACAGCCTCCTTCTGTCCGCAGGAAAATCTCCAGTTACCTTTGTTGCAGATGCAATTATGCTGACACCAAAGGTATCCTCTAGCACCTTTCTTGAAATAACACGGTTTATCCTTACATATGTATCCATATCTTTGAAAATAACGCAAAGATTTCCGCCGCCTTCATATATCACCTCGGCGTCATATCCGCTGTTGTTGAAATACTCAATATAATCTGATGGAGCAGTAGTTTTCCAGTTGCCATTAATTTTGAAATTCTTATTTTTATTGCAGAAAAAGCCCTTGAACAGATCCGCAAGCAACGCCGACGCTCCCGTAATTTCCTTCATTTTGTTGGTGCGGTATATGTACTCCTGCTTGCTGCGGCAGTCATATAACGCAAGTACATTTTCGGACATTGAAACATCTCCTTCAGTTAGGTTTAATATCATGGAAGCCATTTAGTCCCGCCGCTTCCAAAAGTCTGTCGAAATCCTTCTTCTTAGGCGAAACAGAAGAAGCGGTTATGTTTTTCCCTTTTACCTTACGATAATATTCAGTATATACAATATTTCTGAGCCAATAGCCGCAGGGCGTGCTTTTATCCGACTCCTCCCCTGTAAAATGAGAAAGCGGACGCAGTTCAGAATCGGCAATATCCATAAAGCCTTCCGGATTGATAGGACTGCCTTTTTTATGCAGATAATATGCAGCAAAATCCTTGTCAATTGCATTCAGGGCTTTTTGTGGGATAGTATCATTTGCTTTTGCAATACCGTATTCATATATGAAATAGGTTAAATATTCTGTAAAAAATCTGGTTTCATAGCAGAATTTTGGGCTGTTGTCATACATAGTTTTCTTGGTCATTATCTCGTTTGAAAGACAGTCATAGCATTCCTTTAACGTCATCTTATCTTCAACAGAATCCGCAAGAGCATCATTATCTTCTGTCAATGACATTGATTTTTCTATCTCGATGATATCATTTTCATTGTCAAAAGAAGCAGTAATTTTGTTTCTTGATTCTAATTTGTCAATAACACGAAGTTTAAAAAAGTGCATAAAGTAAACGAAAAACTCAGCTTTGCCTGGCGTCCACCTTTTAACGCAATCGTCAAAAAGCTTCTTTAGCTTATCCCATTCAAGCAGCTCCGCAGCAGAATCTGCCATCATCGAATTGCAAACATTGCGACCATTGACTTTATATACTTTTCGTCCGCTGAGCATTTCATAAACAAGAAAAAGCAGCTGTTTGTTTGCATTAGTGGTTTCCTTTTCTTCTAGAATGAGCTCATAATGCTCACGGGCAGCTTTGTTGATTTTTTCCTTGTAACCATTTAAATCAAGCATGGCGTTGCCCCCTTACATTTTGATAAGCTCTTTAATAAGCGAAACGGGATCTTGGGTTTGCGGAATAGTGTTTACAGTAGCATTCAAATAGAACAATGCAGTAACATCGAATAAATTTGACTGAGGGGGAGTAGTATTATGTGCCACTGCACCGTACACAAGCTTTTCAATCATAACATTTTTTCTGAATCTGTACGCAAAATTCGTGAACATCAGCATTATCATAGGAATAGGCTTTGTGCCGTAGCTCACATCACAGTAGATACTATCACCGTCCTCGACAGTTTCAATAAGACTGCCGAATAGCTCAAGATGATTATCTATAACCTCAGAAGCAGAGCAATCAATAATCGTGGGCGTATCGTATTCAAACCCCTTTTCCGTGCTCAGTACATCAAGCTCCTTAATAAATTCTCCGAGCCAGATGTCTGTGGTATCATAGGCGGGCTTAATAAGGTAAATGCCGATTTTTTCACCCTTTTCGGCGGTGTTGGATATAAGGGGGATAAGCGGAAATCTTGTTTTCCTGTTATATTCAAGAACCGCCGAATTTCCGGGATTTCCATAATTTGTAAGATAAAGTCCGTCCTTTCGCTGCTGTGGAATAGTCATATAGTATTTTTTCACAGAAAATCACATCCTTAAATAGTATTAGAAAAGCCACTATGCAAAATTAACAGAAAATAGCTCTGGCTTCGACACTAATTTATTATATGTTACCACAAACAATTAATAATGTCAAGCTTTTTTCTGTATACTTTGCCAACATATTTGAAAAAACATAACAATTACATAACTGCTGCCAAATAAATTGCATTCATTATTATCACTCTCCTGTCTGAAAATATTTTTTAAGGCGGCCTTCTGTTATATATACTCTGGGATTTTACCTAAATTAAGTTTTTATATAATTTGATTTCATAATGTTGAAAAGATCAAGCTAACATTGCACAAACCCTGCTAAATTACTGTCAAAAATAATCTCAGATCGGATAGGTTGGCGCAGATTTTCAGAAACTAATTGAAAAAAATTGGCTGAGAAAATATTGACAAATTATCAAATCAGTGATATACTAATAATCAGTTAAGCTGCGGCAGCGGTTTATTTGTACATTTTTGATGTTGCAGCTCGCACACCTTGCGGTGATTGAAACTTTTTAGTTTCGGAAATTTCCTCCTTCGCCGCCGGTTGCAGCTCGCACACCTTGCGGTGATTGAAACTTCTCGAAGATTTTTTCCGAGAAGAATGAAAAGCGTTGCAGCTTGCACACCTTGCGGTGATTGAAACCGTGAGTGGCGTGATTCACAGAAAACTGCTGAGTTGCAGCTTGCACACCTTGCGGTGATTGAAACTTCGTCAACTTCAATTCGCTGTTCAACCTTATACGTTGCAGCTTGCACACCTTGCGGTGATTGAAACTAAAGGAAGGTACGGATAGAAGTTTGGAATAGGCTGTTGCAGCTTGCACACCTTGCGGTGATTGAAACGTCTTCTTAGATGCTTTAATGTAACCCTTAGCAGTCGCAGTTCGCACACCTTGCGGTGATTGAAACTCATCATATTCTTTAGTCGTGTTTTCTCTTTTACCGTTGCAGCTTGCACACCTTGCGGTGATTGAAACGCTTCGTCCATGGTCTGCCGTCCTTGTCCCGTGCAGTTGCAGTTCGCACTCCTTGCGGTGATTGAAACCTTGTTTTGGAAATGGACTCGTACCCATCCGCAGTGTTGCAACTCGCACTCCTTGCGGTGATTGAAACCGGATTCCTCGGGAGTTGTTCCGAACCAGGTGGTTGCAGCTCGCACACCTTGCGGTGATTGAAACTGTTCTTACCCTTATCCTCATTCTGACGCATAACGTCGCAACTTGCACATCTTGCGGTGATTGAAACTGCACATATTTTTCTACGGCATCTACCGCATCATCGTCGCAGCTTGCACACCTTGCGGTGATTGAAACCTCCTTTATTCCGCTTCAAATTCGTGTACATAGATTGCAGCTCGCACACCTTGCGGTGATTGAAACGATTCTTTCGAGTAACCTCATATGAAGCCATTCGGTCGCAGCTTGCACACCTTGCGGTGATTGAAACCTTTATTTCATGAGATCTCTTTACGTAAGATTCCGTTGCAGCTCGCACACCTTGCGGTGATTGAAATTCGACGATAATTGACGCAAACGCATTTGTGATGATGTTGCAGCTCGCACACCTTGCGGTGATTGAAACCGGGATATCTCGTCGAACGGCATACCCATAGCTATGGTTGCCGCTTGCACACCTTGCGGTGATTGAAACCTAGGAGCCCAACTCATATCCTTTATTGCTGCAATGTTTCATCTTGCACACCTTGTGGTGATTGAAACGCCACCATCAAACCCTCCATATCTCCGAAGAGGTTGCAGTTCGCACACCTTGCGGTGATTGAAACTCTCCGAAAAACGCCTATCCTGCTCAAGGGAACGGGTCGCAGCCCGCACACCTTGCGGTGATTGAAACGCAGTGCTTGGTATAACTACTGGTTGATTGAAGTTGCAGCTTTCACACCTTGCGGTGATTGAAACGTATCGTCAGGCTCTAAGTCAAGATTTCCTTTGGTCACGGCTCGCACACTTTGCGGTGATTGAAACCTTGAGAATCTTTCACTTTGCGTTTTTCTTTGCGTCGCTGGTCGCACACCTTGCGGTGATTGAAACGTCTTGGGAAGGGTTTCGAGCATAGCCTACATGGGTTTCAGCTTGCACACCTTACGGTGATTGAAACCTATCTCAGACCGAAGCGTTCCCGCTTTGCGGATGTTGCAGCTTGCCCACCTTGCGGTGATTGAAACGGTTTTCCGTGATAAGTTCCGCTATCCCTCGGGTCGTCGCAGCTTGCACACCTTGCGGTGATTGAAACTCTCGGATAATTCTCTGCTTTTCTAACTTTGAGTTGCAGCTTGCACACCTTGCGGTGATTGAAACAGGATAAACCTGCTACGTATAACATCGTACAGGGTCGCAGTTTGCACACCTTGCGGTGATTGAAACTAGCTTGAGTCTTCCGATGTTGTTTCATTCTCAGTTTCAGCTCGCACACCTTGCGGTGATTGAAACTATCTTGTACGTTCTCGACAACTTTTACGCTCTGTCGCAGCTTGCACACCTTGTGGTGATTGAAACGAGCACCTCCTAAAACCTAGGAATTATGAAACCGTTGCAGTTTGCACACCTTGCGGTGATTGAAACTAAATACGAGTGAGGTCTTCTCTCTGTGCGGATGTTGCAGCTTACACACCTTGCGGTGATTGAAACTTCTGAAATAATTTTTGCGAACTTTTTTAAATGTAGCTTCTCGCACACCTTGCGGTGATTGAAACATTGTTTGTATTATCTCATCACTTATTCCCAGATGTCGCAGCTCGCACACCTTGCGGTGATTGAAACAAGTCAGTCAACAAATCCTCATAATCAAATAAGTCGCACCCCACACACCTTACGGTGATCAAAAACCTCTCTGTTCAAACCGAGCAGAGAGATTTTTTTCTGTAAAAACTTAATTCGCTTCTTCCACGGGCGTATATATAATGTAAGCCAAAAACAATACGACCCGAAAGGAAGTTAAAGCTATGAATACTGTTTACTGCACAATGAACGATAAAGGCACCCTGGATTTCTACGCTCGTTCCGCCTCAGGAGAATGCTATCTCTTCACCCAGAAGTTTTATCCGTCTGTCTACAATATGTACCGCCGCCCCATTACGGTCAAACAGGCAACAAGCTTCAAGAGAGCAGACGAAAACACCATTCTCCGAAAGATAGCAGAAAAGCTCCCCGTTTACCTCAGATACGCCGAAAAATACGAAGACTACACTCCCGATGCAAAAAAGAGCAAGCGCATTCCTACCCGTTTCGCATCATAACAAAACACAGCCGTACAACGGGTCATTAAGACTCGCTGTACGGCTGTGTTTTTTCTATATTAAAACGACTTACTAATCCATTATAAAAATAAGCGGAATATCGGACAGACTAATGCTTGCCTGCCTAATTCCGCTTTTATTTATTTTCCGCCAAAATATTCCCTAAACCTCACAAATCTGAATTCCGACACCTTAACCGTTTCGCCGTTTGTCCCGATGCGTGAAGCCGATACTCTTTCCGTTGTGGCACATAAAGCGGTTATCCCCTGACGGAGAAGCATTGACACCACCGCAAAGCTTAACGTCATCTCTCCCTGAACAAGAACAGCATCGGGATTGTATCCGCAGATAAGCTCTGCATATGATTCTGCAAGTTCAATGACCTTTTCGCTGTCATATTCGGGAGAAACAGAAGGAAACGGAATATCGACGATATCGCCGTACTTTTCAGCCGCCTTACGCTCTTCCCCGCTCCACAGTTCGGAGCTGTGATTGGTGAAATTAATAAACATCGTTATCTCTCCTTACTTTGTTGACTTCACTTTATATACAATATGAGATATCGGAAATTAAGTTTCTATACCCGAAAAAAATATTTGCGAAAAACTTAATCCCGCCGCTTATGGACTGTTTATCTATCAGAGGACATAAACCAAGGTTATCACAGCCCGAAAATAATTTCCGCAAAAAACTCAATTCCCCACTTTTCGGACTGCATATATAACAGAAAGCCATAAACCAAAGCCAAAAACATAAAGGACGGTGAAAGCTATGATACCGATCACAAGGCTTGTACTCGCAGCCATCACAGCAAAGACAGCAATACGTATCATCAAAAAGCTCCTTAAGTGACACAAATATACAGTCTGAAAAAAATTCCGCAAAAATCTTAATTCCACGCTTTTCGGACTGTATATATA
>CAMCRP010000045.1 GCA_945877315.1 uncultured Ruminococcus sp.
TACAAGCATAACTATCCCGGACAGCGTTAATTCCATTGGATATGGTGCTTTTTACGGCTGTACAAGCCTTAAAAGCATATTCTTGCCCGATAGTCTTTTTGATATTGGCGAAGATGCTATTCCCACTTCGGCAACACAGATAAAATACACAGTTGAAACCGAAAGTACAGTGATCAACAAAGTAACTCTCGGAAGTGATCCGACTGGTTGTTCACTTCCCACTACTCTTTTTGAAAAGCCTGTTTTCCTTGCTGACTACTGCCTTAAGAGCTGCCCCACAGTTACTCATGATCACAGAGCAATGACAGAAGCTACCTGTAAGGCAAAGGCTATCTGTGCGATCTGCCTGCAGAGCTATGGCAGCACCTTGCCGCATACTCTCACCAGCGTAGAAGCACATAGTCCGACCTGCACAACAAACGGCAATATACAGCATTGGCGTTGTAACACCTGCAGTAAACTTTTTTACGATGAAGATGGGCAGAACGAAGCTCAAAACGTTATCGTACCTGCAACTGGGCATAATCTTGGTCACACTGAATATGTTTCCCCCACCTGCACAGAAAGCGGAAATAAAGAATATTGGTCTTGCAGTAACTGTAATATGATTTTCGAAGATGAGGCAGGAACAATAGAGTTTGCCGGGGATACTTTTATTGAGAAAACAGGACACAGTTGGTCAACAACTTGGGAAAATGACGTTGACTGCCATTGGCACAAATGTCAGAACACAGGCTGCACCGAGATCAAAGATAAGGCAGAGCATTCTTCCAATGCTGACGCAACCGAAACCACAGCAGAGGTCTGCAAGGACTGCGGATATGTAATGGCTCCCGCTCTCGGACATATCCACAAAAATCATCTCACTCCCGTTGCGGAAGTCCCCGAAACCTGTACAACAGACGGCGTAAAGGCACATTATAAGTGCGATTGCGGTAAGCTTTTCGCAGATGATCAGGCAGAAACAGAGGTTACTCTTGAAAGTCTGAAAATAGCAGCTCACCACTCTTACGGTACTGAATGGGTAAGCGATAATGACAAAAATCACTATCACCTTTGCTCAGTATGCGGCGATAAGGCAGATGTTACCGATCACAGCTATGATGACGGCGTTATCACAACTCCCGCAACCGAACAAGCAGAGGGCGCAAAGACCTATACTTGTGAGGATTGCGGATATGAAAAGACCGAATCTATAGCAAAGCTTAATCACACCCACAAGCCTTCCGAGGAATATTCCAAGGACGAAACGGGACATTGGCATGATTGCTCGGGCTGCACAGAAAAGGTTGGCTTTGAATCTCACGACTTTGACGAAGGCATTGTCACCACAGAGCCTACCGAGGAAACCGAAGGCGTAAAGACCTTCACTTGTAAGGATTGCGGTTACACAAAGACGGAAACAATTCCCGTAACTGAACCCTCTATCCCCGAAACTCCCGAAGAAAAGGTAAATTCCTTTGTTGAACGCCTTTACGAGAATGTTCTGGGACGTCCTTCCGACCCCTCCAAGGAAACACACATTGATAACCTTAACGAAGGCAAAACTGCCACAAAGGTTGCATACGATTTCGTGTTCAGCCCCGAATTTACGGAGCTTGACATTTCAAATGAGGAACGTGTGACAATTATGTATAACACCTTCCTTAACAGAGATCCCGACCCCGCAGGACTGGAAACATGGACAAAGGCTTTGGATAACGGCTGTTCTATAGGACATATCTTCTATGGCTTTACACAGTCGGGCGAGTTCGGCGAAATATGCGACGCATATGGCATTGAACAGGGTACATGGGAATATGTTGAAAACCGTGACAAGAGTGCAGAGCTGACAGCATTTGTTTCCAGACTGTACACCAAGGCATTGAACAGAACCTACGACGTAAACGGTCTGAACGACCACACAGGCACTTACCTTGAAAATCACGACCTTTATCAGATGGCGTATAACTTCATATTCTCACCCGAATTCATGGATAAAAATCTCTCCGACGAGGAATTTGTTGATACTATGTATCGGACATTCTTCGACAGAGAAGCAGACCCCGACGGAAAGGCTGACTGGCTTGACCGCATGTCAAATCAGGGTTACAGCCGTGAGGACGTTCTGGCAGGCTTTGTGGGTTCGCAGGAATGTGTAAATCTCGTGGCTAAGTTTGGTATCTGATAATTTGTGACATAAACGAAAAATATATCTATATGAACAGGGTTGATTCGGCTTATGCTGAGTCAGCCCTGTTTTAATGTAACCGTCATGCCCTCTTCCGTCCATAAATAAAACATCTCCATATTGAGCTGTGGATGGAGAAAACAGGTCAGCTGCCATATCAGGAGGCGGGTGAAGCTGCATATTGGGGAACGATGCTTGAAAGCATTGTGCGTTCGGAATTTACCAAGCGTACAGGGATTGAGGTACAGCTTGTCAAGCAGCTTCTTCAAAGCGAAGAATATCCGTTTATGCAAGCAAATCTTGACGGTATATGCGAACACCCCGATTTCGGCACCTGCATATTTGAAGCAAAGACAGCTTCTGCATACAAGGCAAGCGAATGGGAAAACTCTATCCCCGCCGAATATATGCTGCAAATCCAGCACTATATGGCGGTTACGGGTTACAAGGGTACATACATTGCCGTGCTTATTGGCGGGAACACATTTAAGTGGAAATTTGTTGAGCGTGATGATGAGATAATTGCTATGCTCATAAGCCTTGAAGCGGATTTCTGGGAGCATATCAAAAGCAATACTCCCCCGCCCATTGACGGCTCGGACGCATCGGCAAAGTTTCTTTCGGATAGATTTCCCGAAAGTGTATCGGGGACACAAATCGTTCTCCCCGATAACGCCGAAGCCCTTATAAAGGAATATGACGCCGCCTGTGAACAGCTGACCGAGATAACCTAGCGAAAGCAGAAAGCCGAAAATCTTTTGAAGGATATGCTTGGAGATAACGAGGTTGGCACATCGGGGAACAGAGTTATATCATGGAAAAGCATATATCAGGAACGCCTTGACACCAAAGCTCTGAAAGCAAATCACCCCGAACTTTTCAAGGAGTACGCCAACAGAATATCCTTCCGAAAATTCTCCGTAAAGGCGGTATAACTATGAACATGGAACAGCTTAAAAGTCGTTTGAACAGTAAGGTCGAATCTATTAACAATGAAAGGAAACTTGAAACTATGAATGATAACGCATTAATCACAAATCAGGGATATATTGCTCTGAAGGACAACACCATTGACATCATCAAGCAGGATCTTAAAAATCAGCCGCTTTCATTTCATCTGTTTGATACGGTAAAAGCACCTTCGGGAGGTTCTACCGTATTTACAGTCCCAGGCATATCGGGAGATGAGATTGAAAAGTCGATCAGCGGAATTATCCTTGACTATACCCTGCCGAGGGCATATTGGGAAACGTCCGACCCCGTGGAAGGCACTCCCCCCACCTGTTACAGCAAGGACAGTCTTGTGTCCTTTGACGGGAAAGCTTGCTGCCGTTGTCCGTTCAATGATTTCGGGTCAAGGAACGGCGAGTCCAACGCAAAAGCCTGCAAGGAATCTGTGGCACTTTTTATGCTTCGTCCCGGGAATATTATGCCTATTATCGTGCGTATTCCCGTTTCAAGCAAGGTGATTTTCCAGCGGTATCTTACAAGGCTTATCGGAAGAATGCTGCCTGTTTCGGGGGTGGTTACAAAAATTTCGCTGGAGAAAACGACCAATAAGGCGGGACAGCCTTATTCTGTTTACAGCTTTGAGGCGGTTGACGTGCTTTCGCCTGAGGAGGCTGCAAGGGCTAAGGCGTTTGGGGAGGGGTTTATGGCGTTGATGGATTCGGAGGAGAATTCTCATTATTGCGTAAATACTTGTCATTTACCATGATGTGAATCAATGATAACATCAGAAGCCTTTTTTCCTCAAATTCATTTTCCAGCAAATTAGTGAATACTTCAACAGGGCTCTCTCTATTATTTCTTTTGTCATGCACGGTTTCACCAACATCTACAAAATCTATTTTCATATCAAATGTTTTTTACCTGTTATTTTTTTTTTTTTTTTTTTTTTTGAAATTTGGGACGGATCACAGCCATTTCCCACTTTTAGCTTTTTAATAGCGTCATCATCTTTACCTCGCAATAACGGAAATTGTTTTTTGATTCGGTAATCTCTTTTGCAACACACGCTACATATCTGCTGACAAGCATTTCTTGAAGAATATCGTTGCTTTCTTTATTTTTCTTGTAGAGGGGTGCAAAGTGCATCATAATATGAGCCACTACAGCAAAGTATATAACGTCCAAAGAATCAATTTTATTCACATAATTACCTGTGGTTCTGCCCATAATTGGTTCACAGCCTTTCTTATTGTATTACGCACATAGTCAATAGTCAAAGTGAAGCAGATATCAAAATTAAAAAACATGAACAAAAGGCTGAGTTTGATACCTCGGAAGAACAAGAAGCTATGAAGAAGGCGGAATTGAACCGATTTTGTGCCATTGGTGAGCTTGTTGTAAAGCACTTTCCGGGACTTAACAGCCTTGACCCCGGGAAAACCAAAGCAGAGAAAACACGCAACTTTCAGCCGTTAGGTGCTTTTCTAAAAGTTTTGGCTTCCAAACCCGAATTGGTTCGGGAGATAGCAGAGATGGTCCAATTCAAGGAATTGCTGGAGAAAACAGAGTCAGGTATCATCAACATGTAATCTACACATTGGAATATTATAAAGAAGGAGAATCACAATTATGGCAAACTTTCATCTTGAAGTAAAAAATATCGGAAGGCGTAAGCACAAGTCCCCGGCAAAAATCGTGAACTATATTACAGGACAAAGTATCTATGATTCCCGCAATAAGCGAACCTATAACGCCGAAAGAACGGACGTGATCTATCGGGGATATTTCCTTCCCGATAAGGCTTCGGACGAATTCGCTGATATTCAGACCCTTTGCACAAAGATCGATGAAGCAGAAAAGCGAGCCGATGCTCGTACTGCTCGGGAATACATCGGATCGCTGCCTAATGAATTGATTACAATACTGTGGAAATAGTCTTGGAATTTGTTTCAAGGAACTACTGATAAAAAGGGAACAGCTTGAAGAGTTTCTGAACAAATCTTTCTCGATATAACCTTGAAAAGTGACCTCAGCTATGATATAATAAATATGCCCAGCAATTTTGAAAGGAATTTTTGATTATGATAAATATTATGTTCGTCTGCCACGGCAATATCTGCCGTTTGTCCGCAAAGCCCCTTGTTAAGCCAAAAATCAGCATCTGATTTTCATTTTACAGGAAATTTACAGGAAATGAAAACAGCCTCAGTATTTCAATTTTATTTGAAGCAAGCAAAAGCCTTCTGCCGGAAAATCACGGCAGAAGGCTATTTTAACAGATAGGGAATCGGAAAGTGTAAGTGGACACACATTCATTTGTTTGTTTTTTCGATGACGCAGGAATGACCCTTGTTTTTATCATAGCAGATACCCACAAGCAATATCTCACCGCTGAAGGCAGCAAGCTTATCGGTATAGTGCTTTTCTTTTATTTGTCGGAGAGCGTTTGAAGCAGTATTGTTGTATTTCAGCTCAATGACCATTGCGGGACTGTCAACGCCCTTTCGGGGAATAAATGTGAGATCGGCAAAGCCCTTTCCGCTTGGCATTTCACGGAATATTTCATAGCTGTTTCTTGCGGAATAGTAGGCGAGGGCAAGAGTGACCGAAAGGGACATTTCATTGTTATACGCTATAACAGAAGTATTTTTCATATGGACTTCTTCCAATATTTCGGCAACCATTTCGCTGTTCTCGGAAAGGGTAGCGGACAGCAGCTCGTCCGATTGACGAAGAGAATTCATGACCTCTTCCCAGCCGCCGTCCTCTATGCAGTTTATAAATTCCTGCTGAACCTCCTTGTTCGGTATCCAAGCGGTTTTTGTATCAAAATCGTAGGTGAGATAACCAAGATGGATAAGAAGCGTAAGCACATCATCAGCAGAATTGAGAGATACCATATCATTCTGAAATTTTCCCGTATTTACGGGGATATGTTCTCCTGCTATCATTTTGATGACCGACTGCCTCAGACCGTCCATATCCAGCTTGATATACATTTGCAATGCTTCAAAGGTTTCAGTTTTTGTCCAGTAGCTGTCAAATATACGGTTGACAGCTGCTCTTACTACTGATTGGGGATTGTAAATATCATAGCTGCCGACCTTGTAGCCATCGTACCACTGTGCCATTTTTTCAAGGGGCATATCGAATTTTTTGCAAATATCGGCAACATCATCGGGAGTAAAGCCCGTAAATTCCGCAAACATTGCCTGATTAGCCATTGAATATTCCGAATACATATTCAGAGCGGAATGTTCACCGTATTTTTTTACGGGAAGAATGCCTGTGGCGTAATCAAGGGCAACATAGGGTTTATCCTTTAACAGATTTCGGAGAAATGACAGGTACTTTGTCTGTCCCTCATTATCGGACTTGAATATCCTGAAAACGCAGTCCCATTCGTCAATTATGAAAACAAAGGGTATGCCGCTTTCTCTGAAAATATCGGAAATAATGAGTGTCAGAAGTGAGTTATCCAGATAGTCTATATCGGGATATTCCCTTAATAATTCCTTGATAAGAAGCTTGTTTATGATATTCAGCATTGAATCAATATTGTCAGCCATATCGGCAAAGTCCTTTATGCTGATATGGATAACGTTATATTTGTTCAGATGCTTTTCAAAGCTTTCAGAATTTGAAATTTTTAGATTTCCGAAAAGCTCCCGTGAGTCGCAGCCCCGGCTGTAATATGCGGTCAGCATATTGGCTGCCATTGATTTGCCGAAACGGCGGGGACGGCTTATGCAGATGTGTTTCTCGGACGTATTCCATAAGCTGTTTGTAACATCTATAAGCATTGACTTATCTATATATATTTGTGAGTTTACTGCCTGTCTGAAAAGATCATTGCCGGGGTTAAGGTATATTCCCATTTTGACACCTCCCGAATCGTTATGTGCTTAAGTGTATTATACCACATGCAGATATGGATTTCAAGGGTTGATGTGAAATTAGCTGAAATTATTCTTGTTGTGAAGAATGTCCGTAAACAAAGTCCTCCATAGCGTCCTTGGGAATACGCCAGCTTTTGCCTATCTTGAATCCCGGAATCTTTTTTGCACGGAGCAGATTGTAAACTGTGGTAAGAGAAATTCCAAATTCATCTGACGCTTCATAAGGAGTAAGATAATCTGTGTAATCTGTAAGCATTTTTATACTTCCTTTCGCAAAAATAATTGAAAATTTTTCAGAAACTGCTATATTTTCCCCTGAGAAATGGACGCTCAAATGGTAAAATAGTCCCTTTTTCTTAATCAATTGTTGTGAGCTGTCGCAAGCTGTTGTAAACGAAAAAATTTCGGATATCTATTTTCCGTCTGTAAGGATGTGATTACATTTTCATATTTTGCTGCAAAAATGAAGTTGAAGAATTTTCTTGCCGATGAAGCAAAAAATGAAAATATGTGAAAAGAGTGATTCATATGAACGGTATAAACGATATTGCTGTTATTGTCGATCAACAGCTGTCATAGGTGCGACAAATGGCGACAAATGGCGATAGTTCATAAGCCTACACACATTGAAAAAATCTTGAGGATAAAGCCCGATACCGCCCCCTGAAAAGGGCAGTACCGGGCAATCATCACCCCATCAACTCACAAGCCATCATTTCCCTGCACTCGCTGACGATCTCTTTAAGCATAACAGGGTCATACATAAGCTCTTCGATCTCCAACGTATCATATCCCAAATCGGCAAGAATCATAATGTCACTTTCGTCAATGCCGAAATAGCCCGCATACATGATAAGTGCGTCCAGCTCGTTTTCATCATCGTCAAAGCCGTAGTCAAAATATTTTCCACGGTAGGGATAGTAAGGATAATCATAGTCATCATTGTTGAAGGTGCCTCTCTCAATTGTCCCATCAGCAGATATTTTTACTATCTCCCCCGACTTGATCTCTATCTTTTCCTTTTTGCGAATACGCAGCTTCTTCAAAGCCTTATCCAGAATATCGGAAGTGCTTGCGTACAAATAATATCCATCGCAGTCGTAAATAGCAAGCGGATTGTTGCCTTTCACAAGATAGACTTCGTTTTTGTCCGTCAATATGGAAAAGCAAAACGAACCACTGACAGTTTCGGACATTTTTGCAATGCTGTCAAAGGATATTTCTCCGTAGTGTTCAAGCAGCTGAACGGCTATATAGCTGTCTGTTTCAATAGACGTATTCGGCAGCTGCATGGTCTTTCTGAGAATTTCGTCATTGTACAGCACACCATTGTGAGCAAGGGCAAATCTCCCGCTTTTGGTTTTACCGAAGAATGGGTGATTATTGTAGTTGATTTCCTGATTTCCCTTAGTTGTCATACGGGTATGACCTATCACAACTCTGCTCTCAAACGGCACATAGAACTTGAACTTTGACGCCTTTACGGGACGCTTGTACACATGAAGCCCATCATTTGATACATAAGCAATTCCTGTTGCGTCCGTCCCTCTGACTTCGCACTCCTGAGAAAGAATGTGTAATATAGACCTCCTCATAAATGCGGGCAAATTGTGTTTGTAGTCAATAATTCCAAATAAACTGCACATTAAAATTCCTCCGTTTCCGATACAGGCTCATTTACATAAAGCCTTCTTTCTTTAAGGTACTGAATAAGCTCAGGCTCGGTTATTGCAGATACAAACTCAGGCCATGAAAGTGCGGTAATTTCTTCATCATTAAAGGTGATTGCAGCTTCGCAAATTCGGTTGACCATTTGAAGCGTTGCAATAAGGGTGTTGTACTTTAATGTCCCTCTGAAAATCCTGAATTCAATTGTGTAATAGTTACACAGGTTAATGCAGGCGTATCTTCCTTTGCCTGTTGACTTTGCATTATCCATTACTTGCTTTGGGTTATCCTTGATACCGTATCTGGCAGCCCAGCGGTTTATCTGATATTCTGTACGTCTGGAGAATCTCAGCATTTCCTGCCAGAAACGCTCGATAAAGAACAGAATCCTGGAAATAACTTCGTCCTGTTCGGAACGGTCACTGCCGAATGCTTTTCTGTTGACGTGAACATGAAGTCCGCAAGTAGACGTTTTGTGGGAACGATAGCCTAAAGAAACAGCCTTGGAGGTCAGTTCCCTCCAAGGCATATTTTTCAGATGATATTCAAGTGTCATTGGGTGAGTTACAAGCTCCATACCCTCGTCAAGGCTTCCGTCTGTCTTGATGTACAGCTGGGACTTGTCGGCAATATCGCAAAGCTTTTCCGCATTATCATCGTCACAGCCTGCACCGTCAATTTCAAGCTCTACTCCCATATACATATTTCCGTCACCGTGGAAAATCGGCTCGGGCTTGTAGGAATAGCTGTGGATATATTTTCGCTTGTGATTGATATAGCAGCTGTGGCAATATGGATAATCGGAATCATCGTCAACATAGTAGGCATCGTCATCGTGAATAAGTCTGCCGCAGTCCTCGCAAGTGGTATAGTGGTTATCACGGCAATGACGGCAGAGGATAATATCGTCGTCGCCTTCATCGTCACCGTTCCAGATTCTTTCACCGCAACAATCGCAGGTGCGGGTGTTTGAATCATAGCAGTCCTCGCACATTATGGTATCGCCCAAAGAGTAAATTTCATCTTCATCAAGACTGCATCCGCAGTAGGCACATATTACGCTCATTTTCTTTTCCTCCATAAACAAAATTATCCCATAGGCACCAACCGGCACCTATGGGATTTCAAATCAATATTCTTCTGCTAACAGCATTGTACAGTGGTCGCCGTCGTCTATGACGTAAACCTTCTGTGTAATAGCTGTCGGGGTTTTGAATGTCACCGTTCTTCTGTAATCGGGCTGTTCCTGAATGTGGGTAATGATCTGCATACCGTCATTCGCCCGAAGCTCAAATATCTGCAAATAATCCTTGCTGACGGGAAGGCTGAAAATCATATCCCACATTATCAGCTGGGTTGTCATGGGGACAATATTTCTTACCCCTCGTGTCAGATATTTTTCCGTTTGGAACATACAGAGATCACCGCCTTTCCTATGGCTATGACGGTTTCGGTAACTATGGCTATCCTTGTGAACAGGTCGCTTTTCAAATCGTCCATCCTCCTTTGAATAAAATAAAAGGGCAGGGGATTCCTGTCCTTTCTAAGAATATGATATATAATTTCTTTTGGAGAAGGTGCGATTATGAAAAATTTCATTTCGCTGCAAAGCATTTATAAGGATAACTTCCATCCGCAACAAACTTGTGCGGAATCGCTTCGAGGTGAAAGGCATTGACTATCGCATTTCTGTACCGACAGGAAGGGCGAGCTTGGATTTGAGTATAAAACGACCACAGGTGAGGACGGAGTTATCGTCCTGAAATCAATGACGGATCCCGACCCCATCACAGCATTTGTAGAAAGACTCTATCTGAATATCCTCAATCGTCCCTCCGATCCCTCAAAGGTGACACACATCGACAATCTGAATAATGGTGAATCTGCGTGCAAAGTGGCATTTGACTTTGTGTTCAGTCCCGAATTTGCAAATCTGCCCATCTCCAATGAAGAGAGAGTCAAGAGAATGTATCGGACTTTCCTAAACAGAGAGGCAGACCCCGCAGGTCTTGCGGACTGGACGGAAGTGCTTGACAACGGTTGTTCCATAGGACACATCTTCTACGGCTTCACACAGTCCAAGGAATTTGGTGAGATATGCGAGAATAAGGTATCACACAGGGCACGTGGGAATACACCGAAAACCGTGACAGAAGTTCAAAACTGACAGCATTCGTTTCACGTCTTTACACCAAGGCACTGAACAGAGAGTATGACGTAAACGGTCTGAACGACCACACGGGCACATATCTCGAAAACCGTGACCTTTATCAGCTGGCGTACAACTTCATTTTCTCACAGGAATTTATCGAGAAAAACCTTTCCGACGAGGACTTTGTTGATACAATGTATCGCACATTCTTCGACAGAGAAGCAGACCCCGACGGAAGAGCGGATTGGCTGGGCAGATTGAAGAGCGGCTGCTCTCGTGAGGAGGTTCTTGCAGGCTTCGTAGGCTCGCAGGAATGCGCCGATCTGGTGGCTAAGTTTGGTATCTGATATTTGACATCGGAATAAATCCAATTTAAAAATAGGGCGCACATCTTACCGAAAGGTGGGGTGTGCGTCTTTTTTATGTATTCTTTTCGATCCTTTAAAATTATGAACTTGATGGTCGAGGTGATACGTTATGAAACCATAATTACGTCAATTCATAAAAAACAAGGCGTACACCATACCTTTCGGTATGATATACGCCTTGAGATTATTCAGCCTTAGTCTTTAATGCCCAAATTCCGTATTTGTCGCATTTGGGATAGCCTTCCGGTTCAGATACCGAACTTAGCCACCATATCAGCGCATTCCTGCGAACCCACAAAGCCCGCCAGAACCTCCTCACGAGAGCAGCCGCTCTTCAATCTGCCCAGCCAATCCGCTCTTCCGTCGGGGTCTGCTTCTCTGTCGAAGAATGTGCGATACATTGTATCAACAAAGTCCTCGTCGGAAAGGTTTTTCTCGATAAATTCCTGTGAGAAAATGAAGTTGTATGCCATCTGATAAAGGTCGTGATCTTCAAGATAGCTGCCTGTGTGGTCGTTCAGACCGTTTACGTCAAATTTTCTGTTCAGTGCCTTGGTGTAAAGTCTGGAAACAAATGCTGTCAGCTCTTCGCTCTTGTCACGGTTTTCGGTGTATTCCCATGTTCCTCTTGTAATGCCATATTCTTCACATATTTCGCCAAACTCCTTGGACTGTGTAAAGCCGTAAAAGACATGTCCGATAGAGCAGCCGTTGTCAAGTGACTTTACCCAATTTGCCAGACCTGCGGGGTCGGGGTCACGGTTCAGGAAGGTCAGATACATTCTGCGGACACGCTCTTCATTGGAAATATCAAGCTCTGTAAATTCGTGGCTGAACACAAAGTCGTAAGCAACCTTGCAAGCAGACTCTCCGTTGTTCAGATTATCAATATGAGTTACCTTGTTTGCATCTGCGTCACGGTTCAAAATATTCTTATAAAGTCTGTAAACAAAGGCTGTAATGGGATCCGGGGAAAAAGGCTCCGTTTTCAAAACACAGCCGCAGACTGTGCAGTAATAAGTCTTTACACCGTCGTGATCTGCCGTAGGCTCAACGGTCACTACACCGTCATCGGAAATATGCTGTTCAGCATCTGTCCTTTTGCCGCATTCACATTCATGCCAGTGCATTGTATCGTTATATTTCCATTCGGAAAGCATATGGTGGGTATGATCGTCTAGGTCAATGATCACGAAATCCGCTGTTGTTTCATAGCTGTCATGCAGTCCCGATTTCTTTGTGATAGCTCTTACCTTTGCATCGGAATAAAGGGTGAATGCGCCTGTATAAACTTTTCCGTTTACAGCAGGGTCGGAGCCGTCTGTTGTGTAGTAGATCGATGCGTCTTGCGAGGGACATTCTATTGTGACGGTGACTTCCTTATTGAAACGTCCGCCGCCGGGCTGAATTCTGGGAGCAGCCACACTGCCCAATGCAGGATTTATTTCAAAGCTGCATACGGTACATCTTTCTGCCTTATCAGCAGTTGCGGGACCGTCAGAAATATGTTCTGCTTTGTCTACACGTGCGTGACAGTCCGCACATTCATGCCAGTGACCTGTTACATCGGTAGACCACACAGTGGACAAGCTTGTATGATAATTGCTGTCCGGTGAGCCGTAAAGCTGACCGCAGACTAAGCATGCTGCCTTTTCGGTGCAGGTTGCAAGTCCGCCGCTGTGAGCTTCTCTGCCTATATCTGCGCCGCAGTCGCTGCAGTAATACCAATGTGCATTTTCGCTGTATTTCAGCGTCTTGTTAGCATGCTCACATGCTGTTACCATAATGACAGTGCTGTCTGTTCCGACTGCATAATTATCGGCTGCGGGAGTTGAAGCAGTAACTGTTATAACTGCGCCGATAGCAGTATCTTCGGGTATGACAAAGGAACCGCCTGTAATACTCTGTTCCGCTCCGCTGCCAATTCTGTAGGTCAGCACCACACCCGGATAATCGGTCAGCTTACTGTTATTGGGATTTGATACGACTGCACCTACGGTAATTGTCCTGCCGGGGATCTCTGCCTCGGGACTTGCCGATACTACAATTGCGGGAACAGCAGGCTTGACCGTTACGGGTATAGCTCTGATGACCGCATGCTTTGCTGGGCTGTAGCCGCTTACTCCGCTATAATCGTAATTGCTGTCATCAACGGGGATATATGCTTCATAGCCGTTGTTATTTACAGCGGGAATGACAGAATCGTCCACCCAGCTCCATTCATCATTATCGAGAACTGCATTGGAGAGGGGCTCACCGTAATTCAGCTCATTTTCAACAGAAGGTGTGGTGACAGTCGACACATTGCCCTGAACTATGGTAACAGTACAACTGCCGTTTGCACCCTTGAATACAGGTATAGCATCTCCGGTATAATCAACATTAAGTGTGTGTGTTCCTGCGTCAAACTTCTCGGTTATGACTACGATCACCTTTTGGGAAACCGTATCAAATGAGAAATAGCCTGCTTCTTTGTCATGAAGGATAAGCTTAAGCTTTCCATCTGTTAATACTGTGCTGTAATCGGTAGTAAATGTCAGGGTCTGACCATTATGCTCAATGTTAAACTGCAGACCCGAAAGATTGATAGGATTTATCTGAGGGGTCACAGATATTTCCTTGCCGTCTATCTTTAGCACGGCGTCAAATGTGAATGTCATCTCATCGCCGTACTTTATGTTTCCCGTATTTGTGTTGGTGATCTTAAGCGAAGGTTCATAGGCAACATAGGGAGCATCTGCGTTAATGTTTACCAAATTGGGATAATTCAGCTTCCTTGCGGAATAATCATTGGCTGTTTTCTCCCACGCATCGCCCATGCTGAGGCTGTCGTCTGTCAGCTCCAAAGTGGTCTTGCCTGTACCCTTGCCGCCTGTAACATCGGACAGCTCCTTGTTGTAATAGCAATTGCTTATTGTTGCAGTTCCGCTGCCTGCTATGTTATCAACGGTTACTTTTCCGAGGTTTAAGCAGCTTGAAATATTCACATCACTGCCATTTCCGACAATTCCCGAACCGCTGACATTTGCCGAATTACAGCAGTTTAGAATATCTCCCGAGCTGTATCCTGCAATACCGCCCACATTTGATGCTCCGCTTATTGTACTGTCGGAAACGCAGCATTCGGAGATCGTACCGCCGTTGTTGTATCCGCAGACAGCTCCCACATTTTCATTGCCTTTGAAGCTTGCTCCGCTGATACGCAGCTTTTTTACGGTACCATTGCTGATATAACCGAACAGACCAATATTATCCGCAGAGCTGTTATTTACCGTCAGACCGCTTATGGTATAGCCCGCTCCGTCGAAGGTTCCCATATACGGATCTGCCGAAGTACCGATAGGAGTCCAGTCGGAAGTAACTGTGATGTCATTTAAGAGAATGCCTTTTGCCGAAAAATGACCGTCATTAACATACTCCGAAAACCATTTAAGGTCTTCTTCGGTGGAAAGCTGATAATAACCGCCGCTGAGAGTGCCCACAGGCTTTACAGTGTAGCTGAATGTGGTTGAAGCATCAGCTATGGTAGGATTGTCATATGTAATAGTGGCTATTTTGTCACCGACAGTACTTGTATCAAAGTCCGATACCCAATTTGAGTTTACGGTAAGCACCTTTGATGAATTGTCCTCATATGTCGCATTGACCTTGCAGCCATAGATATTTAAGCCATCACCCATAAAGTATTTCGTTTTGGTGGGTAATGATTCTAAGGTTAGTCCCGTTACTTCTGCCTTGCGAGTCTGAACATCAACCTCAAAGGTCAATTTTGTCGGCTCTATGTGAGCGATCCTTGCAGCTTGTCCGTTTACTATTACAACAGTGTTGTCTTCATCAAACCCATGATATTGATCTGCGGGCGAAACAGTAACCGAAAGAGTAAGCTTTTCATCGAAATCGGCATATGTAACATCATCTCCATTTTCGTTTCTCCATACTACATACTCAAACTGCCAACCCTCATAGATAAATTTCATATTTCTAATAGCGACACTTGTATGTTCTTTTGGCTGCGGGGCAGAAAGACCCGATAATTCTACCCGAGCTACGTCGGCTCTTTCTACCCATTTTTTTTCACTTGATTTGTAAACATAATATTTTTCGGCACTGCCACCTACCTTGACAATATGAGGAGTGGCTCCCAAATCCGGCAGATACGCATAAATATTCGTGTCTTTATTGGAATGTTGTGAAGGTGTATAGCGGACGCCGTCTATCAATACAGTTTCGTTATTGGGATTTTCAACGGTCAGGCAGTACGCATTATTTCCATTGGCATCCTTAATAGTTCCATTTATTTTGTTTGCTTTGACCGAACCACCTGTGATTATTATATCCGAACCTGCAACTCCCCTTGCCGAACCTATGCCGTAATCATCACCTGTGGCTGTTACCGTTCCACCTGTAATTGTAATATTTGAGCCCTTTCTTCCTTGTCCGCCGCCGATTCCGGCTCCCGATACATCGGAAACAGCATTTACCGTACCTCCGTTGATAGTAATATTTGAGCCATCACCATTTTGTCCGCCGCCGATTCCCGCTCCGCCCCAATTATTGCCTGAGTAGGCGTTAATTGTGCCGCTTTCGATGACAATATTTGAAGCACTGTTATCTTTTGCTCCTCCGATACCTGCTGCATACATAGAACCTTTGACTTCAAGTGAACCTGTGCCTTTAATGGTAAGCGTTCCTGTGTTTTCGTCACCGTTTTTTTGCAGACCGGCAGAATCATACAAATTGCGATTACTAGTAAGAGTATTATTTCCTATAAGTATCAGGGTAACGTCGCCTTTACTGTCATCTTCAATCAGAAAGGCGGGTTTATCCTCCTCCTCAGGCGAAACTACGTCATAGATCGATTTAGTTAGGTTAATTTTTACATTGTCAAGCGTTATTTCAGCAGAAACATCTTTTTTTACGATAATTCTATTTTGGACCTTTACTCCGCCGCCTGTGATCAGATATGAGCCGTTAGAGCTAATGGTAATATCACCGTTCCTAATATCGAGAACATCATTATACGCACTTGCCACAACAGCATTTCCAATACCAAAAATGCCGTCACCTACCTCCGACGGGAAGCAAAATGTCGCACTCATAGCCACAGCAGCAGCAAATGCAGTTATCCGTTTGATTAAATGCTTTGATTTTTTCATTTTTTTCTTCCTTTCATTATAATGTGGACTCTGCTATGATTTATACCTGATTAATTATAACCAATAATTTTCCATTTGTCAATAGACTTGGAACCATAAATTGTTTAGCTAGATAACCTGGAACGAAAATATTTCAAGCATGGAACGAATAGCCTCTTCGTTCCATGTCGGGAGAGCTTTCGGCCCAAAATTTTCCATAAATATATCATTACCGCCTTTTAGCCAATGGATTTTTCGACGTAGATTTTTGTTTCGGATATGTCAAAAAGTATACAGCCGCAATGTCCCTTAAAAGTGGGAAAGCAGATTATCCGCAGATACTTGTCTATCTCGGGGCTGTAGTCGATAAGCTCTAGTGTTTCGCCGTAAAGTACGGCACGTTCATAGCTTCTGAGCCATTTACTGTCCATATTCTCAAAAATACTGCCGAAGGAATTGCCTATAAGCTTTTCAAGCGAGCAGTTCTCCAGCCTTGCAAGGGCTTCATTTCCGTAACGGAATATCCGGTCCACCGCCTGACTTTTTTCATTGAATATCATCTCAATATCGGTAAAAGCAATGGGAATATTGTCGAAGCACCTGTAATGCTCGTGATATGCTTCATTATCCGAAGGATTGTCATTGTCTGCCAGCTCTCCGATGATAATGCGCTGCTTTTGGTGGAATTGCTCCGATATCTCTTTTTTGTGCTGTGAGGAATATTCGAGAGAATAGCCGTTTGAGAGAGTTATAAGCTTGTTTACTCTATGGATAGCCTTTGCGGAAACAAGACACCCACGTCGTATCCTGATAAAGCCCTCACCCAGTGCGTCCCGAAACTCGGCAAAGGTAATTCGTGTTTTGAGTATGCTGCCGTCCGAAACGTGAACATAAGCGTCCTGCTTTTTCATTATTATCGCCGACGGGGATAGTGTAAGTGTTTCTGTTGGAGATAAATGTTACAGTCTTTTCGCTTTCCATAAATGCACTTCATTTTTGGTTTTGTGTGTCACTGTTTTTATTATGTAATATCACGGAGGTATATTCAAGGAAATTATGATATAAAACGTCATATGCTTGATTTTTGCTTGAAAAGATGTTATAATAGACCCGTAATAAGGACAGCTTGTAATATTTGTCCCACGCCGGTGAATAGAATTTTATAAAATAACTTTTAGGGGGAGTTTTATGAGGTTTTCATTCAGCAAGGGTTCGTTTTGCGTTGCAGCCGCACTTTGTCTGGGCGTCGGACTTATCTGCTATTCCAAGGACAGGATTGCCGATTCGGTATATACCGGTATTTCTGCGGAAAGTGCGCCTGTTATCGTGCTTGATGCGGGACACGGAGCATATGCGGTAAGTATAGTTATCTGAATACACCTTGCAAACCGCCTAGCTGCGTTGTTGTAAAATTTTAGGACTTTGTCTTGATGCGGGTATCTGCGTATGTGTTAAGTGCAGTTTTAGTGATTTTGGCATCTGTTATTTGTACCGGTACCATTGCTGAAAAGTAGTGTGCCGGTTTTTTTGGGGGAATAGCGGAATAGAGAAATAAGTCTTTTCACTATCCAAGCATGTACATATATCTATAATATTTCGTGCCCCTCTAAGAAAACTTTTCACTAACCATAATAAACATTATCTCCGATAAATATAAAGACTTATAATATATATTACTATTGCATCTTAACAGAAAATAAAATATATGATATTTATAAAACCTTCTTACTGATATGTTAGTTTATATAGATTTTTATATATTGATAACATATCAGTAATTATTTTTAGAAAGGTTTGATATCATGTATAAAAATGAAAGTAAAATAACAGAAGATGGTTTCGGGGTACATACATTTGAGCTTACTATCCCGTCCATAACGAAAGATGAATTTGAACGTATTGCTATGACCGCAGAGAATACATACATAGGCAATGACGGAAACAGCATTTTCATATATCCCGAAAGGCGTGGGATAAGATTTTTTCTCAATCATAGCGAGAATCATTTTTACAATATCAAAGCAATAGTTTCCCCCAGAAGGCTTATAGATGAGAATTCTCAACCGATGGATATTCTTCGTGCGTACGATGATTTTGACAGGCTGGAATCTTTGATTAATCAATTTATTATCGAATGTTTGGGGAACGAATACAGCATAGACAGCTTTAAACTCTCCCGCCTTGATTTCTGTGTGAATATTATGCTATCCGAAAGTTTTTCCGCCGAACGCTATGTGAAGCTGCTAAAGCGTTCAATGAAATATAACAGCTGTGCGGAAATATTTGAGTTTTCCGAAAAGGATACCGATTCTGACGAAAAGAATAAGCACAGCTTTCGCATACGCACGGGAGATATGACCTTTACGGCTTATGACAAATACTTTCAGCTGGAGAATATCGGTGAGTCGTTCGACAAAATTTCCGAAGCTTTTCTCAGGCTGGAAATTGCAATAAACAGAGATTTTATCAGGAGCATTGAGCAGACATATATGGAAAAGCCCGACAATATTGAAATTGTTTCTACCCTGACAAGCTGCAGCGAACGGTTTTTCAAGGAGTTTGTCAGACACAATTTCTTTGAAGGCGATTATTACGATATAAACGCTATGAAATTTCTTATCGCATCATCGAATATCAAACAGAAAGCAAAATCGACAATGCTTGATTATGCAGATGTACAATGCAGAAAGCAATCGCATCTGTCTGCAAAAAAGCATATGAGCAAGACTTTAGGTTCAAAGTCCAAGTTGAAAAAGATGTACAGCAACTTTGATACGCTGAAGGTCTATCCCATATCCGTATCATATCGGGACAAGCACGGCTGCAAGCCTGTTTCGGGGTTGTATCGGATAATGGATATTTGAGAGGAGTGTTACTATGACCGAGAAAATGTTCCTAAATGTTTCCGAAGCTGCCGAGTTGCTTGGGGTCAATAAAATTACCATGTATAAGTATATTCGGGAGAAGATCATTCCCGCTGTGAAGATTGGAAATAAGACTTGGAAAATTCCGCGGAGATCGTTGGTGATGATGGAGGAGGACAGCTTGAAAAATGAGGGTATCACATAAGCATAAAAGTGCATACTGCCGCTAAAAACGAACAAAAACAGCCCTCCTATGGTATAACAGAAATACCATAGGAGGGCTTCGCTGTGTCGGGATAAATGTGAGATCGGCAAAGCCTTTCTGCTTGGCAGAATATCAGGTAAAAAACGTATATGAATTACCCTTGTTTGTTTTGCTGTCATAAACGCCGCTGTCGGCAAGCTTGTATATGGAATCGAACGAAAACCCGTCCTTGTACAGAACTGCTCCCAGACTAACGCTTACCTTTTCGGTGATGGGTTCAATATGCAGCTTTGAGATCTCGTCAAAGAACGCCGCTATTATCTCCGAAGCGGCGGACTCGGAATCTATATCCAGGAAATATGCGGCAAACTCGTCACCGCCCAAACGCATAACGACATCATTCTCCCGCTTTACTCTTTGCAGTGCCTTTGATATTTCGATAAGCACACTATCCCCGACACTGTGACCGTATTTGTCGTTGATATTCTTGAATTTATCAACATCGAACAGACAAAACAGCCCCTGTCTGTGCCCGTCAAGAAGCTCGGAGATCATTCTTTCACCATAGCTTCGGTTATAAATTCCCGTCATCAGATCGGTTTGGGACAGATACAGAAGGTGATTTTCCTTTTTCTTTTCCTCGTCGATACATTCAATGGCATACAGAACATATCGCAGCAATTAGCATTATCTTACATTATTTCCATAATTGCAAATTATAGCAGAAATACTTGATAATTTCGCCAAAGTATGCTAAAATAAAAAAAGTGTTTCACGGAGATGATAAATTGAAAAAGCTTTCCGGCATACCTATTATAAGAATAACGGTGATAGTCCTGCTGATCGCCGCACTAATATCAGCCTGCTTCAGCAGCAATCAGTCGGCGCAGTCTTTCTGTATACAAGGAAAATTCCAAGGCGAATACAGCCTTGACAACGGGGAAACCTGGCATGCTCTTCCCGAAAACTCCCATATTCCCGCAGAATACGGCAGCGTTATACTGAAAGGCGGCTTTGGCAGCGGATTTCCCGAGGGATTTCATTTTAACTTATATCTCGACCATATTGCAATGGAGATATTTTTAAACGGAGAGCAGATATACCTTGACAGCAGAGTGGAAATAGGGTTAGACAGCACAAACTGCGCAAAAGAGTGGCTGCACTGGACAGCTCCCGAAATATCGGAAAACGATGTCCTTGAAATACGCCTGACAAATTTCCACAGGTTTGGAAACAGAAATGCTTACAATGAATTTCTGGATAACATTTATTTCGGATATGAGGAGATATTTACCACATTTATGCTCAAAAGCGGTCAGCTGTACAGGATAGTCGGCATTTCGCTGATGGCGGCGGGCTTAATGCTTCTGGCTGCTGCGCTGTTTTTCAAGCTGATGAACATTGAAGGCGGAAGGCTCATGGGAAACCTCGGTGCTTTAGCTCTGTTTTTCGGGGGATATATTGCCCTCGATACTGTTGACCTTTCCCTCTGGAGCTGGCTCAATGCCTTCAACACCTACGCCCTGCAAATATCCGTAATGCTTGCGGCGACCTGTGCGGCGGCGTGCATAGCGGAAAATATTCACTCGGCGGCAAGGAAAACGGCAAAGGCGGCGGTTTATGCTTCTGAGGCGGTAAACGGGGTGCTTGGTCTGCTGTCTGTCTTTAATGTAACAGTCATATATGATACACTGCCCTTCTGGTTTTTTGCTCATATTGTCATATATGCGGTGCTTCTGGGCTGCTGTATTTATGAATGTGTATGCAAAAAGGTGACAGACCACCTTTCCGTAATTTCGGATATTCTGCTGATAACTGCGGCGTTTGCGGATATTGTATGCTATTTTTCGGGAATGACAAATGCGGGGATATGCTCAAAGTGCGTTTTCGTCGGACTGTTCCTTGTCCATCTTGTGCGGATAATACGGGTGATACCCATGAATTACAAGGCGGCGAGAGAAGCCGAGCAGCTTAAAGCGGAGCTTGCGGAAAACCGCATTTCCATAATGCTCAGTCAGATACAGCCCCATTTTCTGTACAACTGCCTGAACACCATTTACGGGCTTTGTGAAAGGGACCCGTCCGCCGCAAAAAAGGCTGTGAACGACTTTGCGGACTATCTTCGGGGAAATATGGATTCGCTTACGAAAAAATGTCCCGTGTCCTTTGAAACGGAGGAAAAGCTTCTGCGGGCGTATCTGTCCCTTGAAAAAATGCGTTTCAAAAGCAAGCTTGAAATTGTGTGGGATATACAGGCAAGCGGCTTTATGCTGCCTTCGCTGACCGTCCAGCCCTTGGTGGAAAACGCCGTAAAGCACGGCATATGCAAAGCCGAGGACGGCGGCAGAGTGACTATATCCACAAGGGAGTTTGATGATAGCTATGAGATAGAGGTTTCCGACAACGGCGTTGGGTTTGATGTAAACGTCACCCCCGATGACGGCAGGAGCCATCTGGGAATAGAAAACGTCCGCAACAGGCTTTGGAAGATGTGCGGGGCAACACTCGAACTGTCAAGCGAAATAGGCAGGGGCACATCTGCGGTAATACGGTTGCCGAAGGAAAAGGGGGAAAAGCATGAGAATAATTGCCGTTGACGATGAAGAAATTGCTCTGGAAATACTGTCGGACGCTATACGGGAGGCCGAGCCGTCTGCGGAGGTGGCTGCCTTTGACAAGTACAAGCCCGCCCTTGAATATGCTGCGGAAAACAACTGCGATGCGGCGTTTATCGATATAAATCTGGGCGGGAGAAGCGGCATTTCCCTTGCAAAGAAGCTAAAGCTGTCAAATCCCGAAATAAACATTATTTTTTCCACAGGCTACAGCGAATATGCCACAGATGCCTTTGAAATGCACGCAAGCGGCTACATAATGAAGCCCATAACCGCCGAAAAGGTGCGCTGTGAGCTTGAAAATCTCCGTTTTCCCGTTGTTCGGCAGGTGGGGGAACAGCTGCGAATACAGTGCTTCGGCAGCTTTGACGTATTTATCGGGAACAAGCCCTTGGTGTTCAAGTACTTCAAAACAAAGGAAATGCTTGCCTATCTGGTTGACAGAAACGGGGCAATGTGTCCGAATAATGAGATAATATCCGTCCTTTGGGAAAATGAGGACATGAGCGGCAAGCAGACCTATTTCAAAAGCGTTCGCCGTGACCTGCTGGCGGTGCTCAGAAGTGTAGGCTGCGGCGATATTACCATACAGCGCAGAGGTGAGATTGGCATTGACAAGGAAAAGGTCATCTGCGATTATTTCGACTGGCTGGACGGAAAGCCCGAGGGGATAAACGCATACAGAGGGGAATATATGCAGCAGTATTCCTGGGGCGAGCTTATTCACGGAGCAATCAACTAAAGGAAAAACGCTCGAGATTTCGGGCGTTTTTGTCTTAATACTTAATATTATGTAAAATTCTATCAAATATACGAAAAATACTAGATTTTGGCGCTCTTTTGGCGCCTTTCGTATGTTACAATGGTTTTGTATTAATATCGGGGAAAATCCCGATAAATTTAAAGGAGGTATTTTTTTATGAAAATTTCAAGATTAAGGAGGACCCTGGCGGTATTTTTGTCGGCGCTAATGCTGACGCTGTGTGCGCCTATGTCGGTGTTTACGGCGTTTGCGGCAGAGATCAGCACTATCAATTTTACTGTTGATATGACAAAAATTCCCAAAATAACAGCAGGTGATGTAGTCCCTAATGTTACTTGGGTACAAAATAGCGGCTCCGGTACTTCTGACAAAATAGTACAGGTAACCACAGAGAATATCAGTTATGCATATAAATGGGCAAAGTACATCGACGGCAATTGGAGCCTTGTTGACAGCAGCAATGTATTTGAAAGTGGAGTAAAATACGGATATTCTGTTGCATGCTCTAATTATTCAGATGCGTTTGCTGGCGACGTTGTATTAGCAGGCGATTTTACAGACAAAAGTGAAATAACTTTTAGGTCGACCGGTGCAGTATATTTTGTTATCAAGCTTGGTACAATTGACGAGATCAATGCTGCAAGCGGTAATGGCGGTTCTTCAACAGGTTCGACTGTAAGCGTTTCCGATATTATCAACAGAAATGTTTCACAGGTGTCGATCAATGACATCATTAGAAGAGACAAAACAGCATACACAGTAAACAATACAACTTTACATCCTGAAGCTAATGTATTTTTATTCTTTGCTGCAAATGACTATTCTTATGACGATCCGAGTCAATGGTTTGAAGAAGTACCATATACCGGTTTAGCATATAACGGTTTAGAACCTCAGGGAACAACATTCACAATTCCTGCAAATGACAGCGCATTACCTAATAGCCAAGGTACTACGGCAGGTAGAGCTTGGATTGTTAAGGATGTTGGCATTGTATTGGATTGTGCTTCAGTTCTGTTTGTATCCGATGGTGTTTACAACATCACCCTCAACTATCAGGACGATGGTACGACCGATAATGAGGTTAAGTACACAGAAGGCGGCAAGCTGGCTGAACTGCCCACACCTACCCGTGAAGGCTACACCTTTGATGGCTGGTTTGACACTGCAACAGACGGAAACCCAGTAACAACATCAACAGTATTTACACAGGACACAACTATTTACGCTCATTGGACACAAGCTGCTCCCACCGGCTTCACCATCAAACTCAACGCCAACGGCGGAACACTTTCCGGTGCAGACAAAGCAACCACCAACGCAAACGGCACATTTGACGCTCTGCCTGATGATCCTACCCGTGAAGGCTACACCTTCGGCGGCTGGTACACAGACGCAACAAAGGGCGAAGATGTAACAACAAATACTCAGCTTGATGACGGTGCTACTATTTATGCTCAGTGGCTTGATGATGAAGTAAGCAGAACAAAACCTGTAACTTTCCTTGAAACTGTTGAGCTTAATCCTATCAGTGTAGATGAAAATGAAACTCAGTTTAAGTTCAGCGGCATTCCCGAGCTTTCACAGGCTGAAATCGATGCAGGATTTAAGTATGTTTATGCTGTATACCCAAATGAAGACATGCTTCCTGAAGAATGGAAAAACTTTGTTGCCGAAACGAATAATAGTATAAAAAATAAGCTATTTAACAGATATACTAATGTCATGGGTTTGTCTAAAATGCAAGATGTTCCCACAGATAACACTATAACTGTTACAACACTGTCTGCTGTTCGGCTGTGCAAAATCAGTGATAATTCTCACGAATATTCAGAAAATTTTAAAGAAGAATGCTATAAGGGCATCTCTAAAAACCCCTGTACAGAACGAGTAAAAAGTGGTATAATAG